>NZ_MUNH01000363.1:0-12061 GCF_002154615.1 Streptomyces recifensis | reverse complement strand
GTCGAAGCCTCCATGTCCTCGCCGTCCAGCCTCCTGCACTGGACCCGCCGCATGATCGAGATCCGCAAACAGAACCCCGCCTTCGGACTGGGGTCCTACACCGAGCTGGTCTCGTCCAACCCCGCGGTGCTGGCCTTCCTGCGGGAGTACGAGGACGACATCGTGGTCTGTGTGCACAACTTCTCCCGCTTCGCGCAGCCCACCGAGCTGGATCTGCGCCAGTTCACCGGGCGGCACCCGGTGGAGCTGTTCGGCGGGGTGCGCTTCCCGGCCGTCGGCGAGCTGCCGTACCTGCTGACGCTGGCCGGGCACGGCTTCTACTGGTTCCGGCTGCGCCAGGACGCGGCGTAGTGCGATCGAGCGGGGCGGCCACCGGTTTCCGCCGCCCCGCTCGGGGCACCGTTCAGTAACACCCCGACGACCCGGGGAAAGGACGTGACGCCCATGGCGGAAACGGTCACCCCCTCCAGCACGTCAGGTACCACAGCCGAGCTGCTCGAATCGCTCGACCCCCTGCTGCGCGAATGGCTGCCCCGGCAGCGCTGGTTCGCCGGGAAGGGGCGCGCGGTCACCGGTTTCGACCTGGTGGCCGCCACCGAACTCCTGCCTCCCGAAGGAAGGCTGGGTCTCTATCACGTACTCCTGCGCGTCCGACAACCGCCGGTGCCGGGCGCTCCCCCGCAGCCCGGTGACTGCTACCAGTTGCTGATAGGCGTGCGCGAGGCGCTGCCGCCCCGGCTGGCGCCCGCGCTGATCGGCCATGTCGTGGACGGCCCGCTCGACGGACGCACGGTCTACGACGCCCTGTACGACCCCCGGCCGGCCGAGGTGCTGCTGGAGGCCCTGCGCACCGGCGCCCGCGTCGGCGCGCTGCGCTTCGAGCGGGACCCGGCACACGAGATCCGGGACCAGCTGGTGGCCCGGCTGATGACCGCCGAACAGTCCAACTCCTCGGTGGTGTACGGCGATACGTTCATCCTCAAGCTGCTGCGCCGGGTCACCGCCGGCATCAACCCCGACCTGGAGCTGCCGCTCGCGCTGGCCCGTGAGGGCTGCGCGCGGGTGCCCGCGCCGGTGGCCTGGCTGCGCGCCGACCTGGACACCGAGCCGTACGTCCTCGCCGTGCTCCAGCCCTTCATGAACGGCGCGACCGACGGCTGGGAGCTGGCCCTGCGCGAGCTGGCCAAGGGCGAGGACTTCACCCACGAGGCGCGGGCTCTCGGCCGGGCCACCGCCGAGGTGCACACCGCCCTCGCCCGCGCCCTGCCGACCGTCACCCTCGGTCATGCCCAACTGGCGCTGCTGGCAGGCGGGATGACCGAGCGGCTGGCGGCTGCCGTACAGGCGGTGCCCGCGCTGCTTCCGTACGAGAGCGGACTGCGCTCGGCGTTCGAGGCGCTGGCCGACCTGGCCCGCGAGGGGCAGACCTGGACCGCGCAGCGGGTGCACGGCGATCTCCACCTCGGGCAGTGCCTGCGCTCGCCCGGCGACGGCTGGTCGCTGATCGACTTCGAGGGCGAGCCGTCCCGCCCGCTGGCCGAGCGGCGCATGCCGCAGCCCGCGGTGCGCGACATCGCGGGCATGCTGCGCTCCTTCGACTACGCGGCCCACTCCGCGAAGACCCCGGCGCCCGACTGGGCGCACGCCTGCCGGGCCGCCTACTGCACCGGGTACGCCGAGGTCACCGGCCGCGACCCCCGTACCGACCCGGTGATGCTGCGCGCCTACGAGACCGACAAGGCGATCTACGAGGTCGTCTACGAGGCCCGGCACCGGCCCGAGTGGCTGTCGGTCCCGATGTCGGCGGTGCGCCGCCTCGCCACGCCCGACCTGTCGTGAGCCCGACCTGACCCCGACCGGGAGACTCGTCCGTGACGTCCAAGAAGCCAGCCGGCCCGAAGAGCAAGTCCGGCAAGAAGCAGGCCAAGTCCTCGCAGGCGGCACCGGTGAAGCAGGTCCGGGCGAAACCCGGCAGGCAGGCGGAGTCACCGGAGAACGCGCCCGCGATCCCCAGGGCGCGTACGCCGGAGGTGCCCGCGGTGCCCGCCGTGTCCCCGGCCCTGGACCCGGCCGACCGTGAGCGGCTGCTCGCGGGCACGCATCACGACCCGCACACCGTGCTGGGCGCGCACCCGGTGCCCGGCGGGGTCGCCGTCCGGGTGTTCCGGCCGTACGCGGAGGCGGTGACCGTCGTCTTCGAGGACGTGCGGGCGGAGCTGCGCGACGACGGGGAGGGCTTCTTCTCCGGCCTGCTCCCGCTGGCCGAGGTCCCGGCCTACCGGCTGCTGGTGTCCTACGACGGCACGGTGCACGAGACCGAGGACCCGTACCGCTTCCTGCCCACGCTCGGCGAGCTGGACCTGCATCTGCTGGGCGAGGGGCGGCACGAGGAGCTGTGGCAGGCGCTCGGGTCGCGGGTGCTGACCCAGCAGGGCGTGACCGGGACCCGGTTCGCGGTCTGGGCGCCGAACGCCCTCGGGGTGCGGGTCGCGGGCGGCTTCGACTTCTGGGACGCGACCGGCTTTCCGATGCGCTCGCTGGGCTCCACCGGGGTGTGGGAGCTGTTCGTGCCGGGGGTCGGGGAGGGTGAGCTGTACAAGTTCGAGATCACCCGCCCGGACGGCTCGCGCACCCTGCGCGCGGACCCGATGGCCCGCCGTACGGAGGTGCCGCCGGCCACCTCCTCGGTCGTGGACGTCTCGCACCACGAGTGGGGCGACGCGGAGTGGATGGCCCACCGCGCGGGCCGCCCGGTGCACGAGGCACCCTTCTCGGTGTACGAGGTGCACCTGCCGTCCTGGCGTCCGGGACTGACGTACCGCCAGCTCGGCGAGCAGCTTCCCGCCTACGTCGGTGATCTCGGCTTCACCCACGTCGAGTTGATGCCGGTGGCCGAGCATCCCTTCGGAGGCTCCTGGGGCTATCAGGTCACCGGGTTCTACGCCCCGACCGCCCGGCTCGGCACCCCGGACGACTTCAAGTACCTGGTGGACAAGCTGCACCAGGCGGGCATCGGGGTGCTGATGGACTGGGTGCCCGCCCATTTCCCGCGCGACGAGTGGGCGCTGGCCGAGTTCGACGGGCGCCCGCTGTACGAGCACGGCGATCCGCTGCGGGCCGCCCATCCGGACTGGGGCACGCTGGAGTTCGACTTCGGGCGGCGCGAGGTGCGGAACTTCCTGGTGGCCAACGCGGTGTACTGGTGCGAGGAGTTCCACATCGACGGGCTCCGCGTGGACGCCGTCGCCTCGATGCTCTACCTCGACTACTCGCGCGAGGCGGGCCAGTGGACGCCGAACGAGTTCGGCGGGCGGGAGAACCTGGACGCGGTCGCCTTCCTCCAGGAGATGAACGCCACCGTCTACCGGCGCTGCCCCGGCGTGGTCACCATCGCCGAGGAGTCCACCGCCTGGGACGGCGTGACCCGGCCGACCCACCACAGGGGCCCGAGCGGCTTCGGCGGGCTGGGCTTCGGGCTGAAGTGGAACATGGGCTGGATGCACGACTCGCTGGCGTACATGAGCCACGAGCCGGTGCACCGCAAGTACCACCACCACGAGATGACCTTCTCGATGGTGTACGCGTACAGCGAGAACTACGTGCTGCCCATCTCCCACGACGAGGTCGTGCACGGCAAGCGGTCGCTGGTCTCCAAGATGCCGGGCGACTGGTGGCAGCAGCGCGCGAACCTCCGGGCCTACCTGGCCTTCATGTGGGCCCATCCCGGCAAGCAACTCCTCTTCATGGGACAGGAGTTCGCGCAGGGCGCCGAGTGGTCCGAGGCACACGGCCCGGACTGGTGGCTGCTGGACCCGGCCTACGGCGCCGAGTCCGAGCACCGGGGCGTGCGGGAGCTGGTGCGCGACCTGAACACCGCGTACCGGGCGACCCCGGCTCTGTGGGAGCGGGACACCGATCCGGCGGGGTTCGAGTGGATCGTGGGGGACGCGGCGGAGGACAACGTCTTCGCCTTCCTGCGCCGCGACGCGGAGGGCGGCCCGCTGCTGTGCGTCGCCAACCTCTCCCCGCTGGCCCGCCACGACTACCGCCTCGGCGTCCCCGACGACGTCCCCGCCTGGCACGAGACCCTCAACACCGACCTCGCCCGCTACGGCGGCGGGGATGTCGCGGGCCAGGGCACGGTCAAGCCCGAACCCCAGCCCTGGCACGGCCGCCCGGCCAGCATCCGCCTGACGCTGCCGCCGTTGGCCACGGTGTGGCTGCGGCCGGCGTGAGACCGCGACCGTCCGGGGGCCCGTCGGCCGGCCCCCGGACGAGCCCGGTCACCCCTTGAGCGCCGCCGGGACCTCGCCGGTGTGCAGCACGCCGAGGCGCTGGGTGGCGCGGGTGAGGGCCACGTACAGGTCACTCGTGCCGTAGGCGGCGGGGTCGACGACCAGCACCGAGTCGAATTCCAGACCCTTGGACTGGCGGGGGTCGAGCAGGACCACGTTCCGGGTGAGGTCGGGTTCGGCGCCCGCCGTGACGCCGTCCAGCGCGCCGGCGACGGTGGCGTGCAGGGCGCGCGGGGCGATGACCGCGAGCCGTCCCTCGGCCGGGGTCAGCTCGGCCACCGCCCGCGCGACCGCGCCGGGCAGATCGCCGGAGGCGTCCCGCACCCAGGGGCGTACGCCGGTGGAGCGGACCGAGCTGGGCGGCTCGAAGTCCGGGTGCTCGGCGCGGACCACGGCGGCGGCCAGGTCCATGATCTCGGACGGGGTGCGGTAGTTGACCCCGAGCCGGGTGTGCTCCCAGCGGTCCTCGACGTACGGCTGAAGGATCTTTGACCAGGAGCCGACCCCGGCCGCCTCGGCGGTCTGCACCGGGTCCCCGACCAGGGTCATGGAGCGGGTCGGGCTGCGCCGCATCAGCAGCCGCCACGCCATCGGGGACAGCTCCTGTGCCTCGTCCACGATGATGTGCCCGAACGCCCAGGTCCGGTCGGCGGCCGCGCGCTCGGCGGCGCTGCGGTGGTCGTCCTCCTCGTGCCGCTCGGCGAACCGCTCGGCGTCGATGATGTCGTGCGCCGAGAGCACCTCGGAGGACTCCGGGTCGTCCTCTTCCTTGTCGTCGAACTCGTAGGTGCGGGACGCGTACGACACGTCCAGCACGCCCTGCGCGTACGCGATCTGCGTCTGCCGTTCCCGGTCGGCGCGGGCGCGGGCCAGCCGGTCGTCCTCGCCGAGGAGTTCGGCAGCCTCGTCCAGCAGCGGCACGTCCGCGACGGTCCAGGCGCGGGTGACGGGACGGCGTACCGCGTCGGCGTCCTTGGGCGGGAGGTGGCCGTCGGGCTCGGCGAGGAAGTCCGCGACCAGCCGGCGCGGGGTGATCCGGGGCCACAACCGGTCGATGGCCGACCAGACTTCGGGGTTCTCGGCGAGCTCGTCGCGGATCTGGGTGATGTCGGCGGGATCGAGCAGGCTGCTGCCGTCGTAGGGGTCGGTGCCCACGCGCTCGGCGTACAGGTCGGTGAGGGTGTTGAGGATGTGGCCCTCGAAGTGCTCGCGGGCCGCGTTGTGCGGCAGCTTGGCCGCGCGGGTGCGCTCGCGGGCGGTGGCGACCAGCCCCTCGTCGAGCATCAGCACCTCGCGGTCGTGCTCGACGGCGATCACCGGGTCAGGCAGCGCCTGCCGCTCGGCCACCACGGCGGCGAGCACGTCGGCCATCTCGGCGCGGCCCTTGACCACCGCCGCCTCGGGGGTGTCGGTGGCGGTGGCCTTCACGCCGGGGAACAGCTCTCCGACCGTGGCCAGCAGGACGCCGGTCTCGCCGAGCGAGGGGAGCACCTCGCCGATGTAGCCGAGGAAGGCGGGGTTGGGGCCGACGATGAGTACCGCGCGGCGGGCGAGCAGGTCGCGGTGCTCGTAGAGCAGGTAGGCGGCGCGGTGCAGGGCGACCGCGGTCTTGCCGGTGCCGGGACCGCCCTCGACCACCATCACGCCCCGGTGGGGTGCCCGGATGATGTCGTCCTGCTCGGCCTGGATGGTCTGCACGATGTCGTTCATGCGGCCGGTGCGGGCGGTGTTCAGCGCCGCGAGCAGGACGGCGTCGCCGGTGGGGTCCTCGTGGCCGGTGCGGGTGTCGTCGCCCAGGTCGAGGATCTCGTCGTGCAGGGCGGTGACGGTACGGCCCTCGCTGGTGATGTGCCGGCGGCGGCGCAGGCCCATCGGGGTGTGGCCGGTGGCCACGTAGAAGGGGCGGGCGACGTCGGCGCGCCAGTCGATGAGGACGGGGGTGCGCTCGGCGTCCTCGCGGCGCAGGCCGATACGGCCGATGTGGTGGGTGGTGCCGTCGGCGAGGTCGATCCGGCCGAAGCAGAGCGAGCCGTCGACGGAGTTCAGCGCGGCGAGCAGCCCGGAGCGCTCGGCGACGAGGATGTCCCGCTCCAGGCGTGCCTGCTGGGGCTTGTCGCCCTGCGCGAGGGCGTCCCTGACGCCGGTCTCGGCATCGCCGCGCAGTTCGTCCACGCGCTCGTAGAGTCCGTCGATGAATTCCTGCTCGAACCGCAATTCATCGTCCGGAAATTCGGTGTTTGACAATTCCACTCCCGCCCGCATATACTGTGCTCATCAAGCTTCCGCACGACTTCTCACAAAGAAGTCGTGAACGGTCCAATATACCGAAAGAAATCCCCCGGGCGTCCACGCCCGGGGGATTTCTTTGCTTGCGGGGTGCTTTCTCAGAGCAGGTCGGCCAGCTCCTCCAGCAGCCTGCGCCTGGGCCGGGCGCCGACCATGGAGCGCACCGGTTCACCGTCCTGGAAGACCAGGAGGGTGGGGGTGGAGAGCACCTGGTAGGCGATGGTGGTGCCGGGGTTGCGGTCCACGTCGAGCTGGACCACCTTCAGCCGGTCGCCCTCCGTGAAGGCGATGTCCTTCAGCACCGGCGCGAGCTGCCGGCAGGGCCCGCACCAGTCGGCGGTGAACTGCACCAGCACCGGGAGATCGGAGCCGAGCACCTCCGCCTCGAAATTCGCGTCCGTGACCTCGTCAAGACCGCTGACGACACTCATGCCTTTCGCCCTCCCAGCTCGCACACGGGTTCCGGACCCCCCGGAACCAGCGCTTCGGCGGCCAGCCCGGCCCGCGCCTCCTCGGCCCGCCGCAGCTCCCCCGCGACCGTCTCCCGCACCGCCACCAGCTCCCCGATGAGCCCGTCCAGCTCATCCAGCTTCCGCCGGTACACGGCCTGGGAGGCCGGACACGCGTCCCCCTCCGGGTGCCCGGCCCGCAGACACTCCACGAACGGCCGCGTCTCCTCCAGCTCGAACCCGAAGTCCCGGAGCGTCCGGATCTGCGTCAGCAGCACGAGATCCCGCTCGTCGTACCACCGATGCCCCTTGCCGTCCCGCCGCGCGGGCAACAGCCCCCGCGTCTCGTAGTACCGCAGCGCCCGCACGGTCGTCCCGGCGCGCTCGGCCAGCTCACCGATTCGCATGGCTTCGACGGTAGGGGGTGACGTGGGCGTCAGGGCAAGGCGGCGAGACGTGCCGCTCCGTCGGGCTCCGGAGCGGCACGTCGGCCGGCGTCAGTGGGCGGCAACCTCCACCGGTGCCTCTTCCGGCTCCTCGGCAGCCTCCGCCGAAGGCGCCGTCTCCCGCCCCGGCAGCAGCACGGCCACCACGACCGTGCCCACGCCCAGGATGACCGCTCCGATCAGGCTCGTGTGCGCCACCGCGTCCGAGAAGGACGACCCCACGGCCTCCGCCATCCGGTGGGCCCCCGAAGCCAGGGACGAGGCCTGCTGCTTGAGCTGGGCCGCCTGCTGCGGGTCCGTGGCCCCGGCCGCCTTCGCGGCCAGCGACTGCGCCTTCTCGCCGATGGCCTGCGCCACCGCGTACCCCGCCCCCACCGAGTCCTGGGCCGTGGCGAGGGCCTGGGCCGGCAGGCCGGACCCCTTCGTCGCCGACGTCAGGTGGTCGTCGTAGGAGGTCGCCAGCAGGGAGCCCAGGATCGCGATGCCGAGCGAGCCGCCCAGTTCCAGCGACGTGTCGTTGACCGCGCCGCCCACGCCCAGTTCGGACTCCGGGAACGCGCCCATGATCGCGTCCGTGCAGGGGGAGAGGGCGAGGCCGATGGCGAGGCCCAGGATCACCAGGGACGGGACGAAGTCGGCGTACGTCGAGCCCGCGTCGACGCGGGTCAGCAGCGCGAGCGCCACCGTGCCGGCGACCATGCCCGCCCCGACCGTCCAGCGCATGCCGACACGGGGGGTGAGGTAGCCGGTGAGGGCGGAGCCGGCGAAGACCGCGCCGGCCAGGGGGAGCATGCGGACGCCGGTCTCCAGGGCGTCGTAGCCGAGGACGAACTGGAGGTGCTGGGTGAGGTAGTAGAAGGCGCCGAAGACGGCCAGGAAGAAGAGGGCGACCGCGAGGTTGGAGCCCGCGAAGCGGCGGTCGGCGAAGCGGCGTACGTCCAGCACCGGGCGCGGGTGGCGCAGTTCCCACAGGACGAAGGCGATCAGGCCGGCGCCCGCCACGACCGCGGCGGTGACCGCCTTGACGCCCCACCCGAAGTGCGGCCCCTCGATGATCATGTACACCAGCGCGGCGATCCACAGCACGGACAGCAGCCCGCCGACGTAGTCGATGCGCTCGTGGTGACCGGCCTTGGACGGCGGCACGAGCACCAGGCTGCCGACGACGGCAACGGCGGCCACCGGGACGTTGATCAGGAAGGTCGAGGCCCAGCCGTGGTTCCGCAGAAGCGCGCCCGCGACGACCGGGCCGGCCGCGATGGCGAGGCCGGCGGTGGCGGTCCACAGGGTGATCGCCTTGACCCGCTCGGCGCGCGGGAAGGTCGCCGCGAGCAGCGAGAGCGTCGCGGGCATGATCAGCGCCGCGCCGACGCCCATGACCGCGCGGGCCGCGATGACGGTGGCCGCCGAGTCCGCGAGGTTGCCGAACACCGCGCCGCCGCCGAAGACGACGAGGCCGAGGATCAGCGCCCCGCGCCGGCTGTACTTGTCACCGATCGCACCCAGCAGCAGCATCAGCGCGGCGTAGGGGACGGTGTAGCCGTCGATGACCCACTGGAGGTCCGCGCTGGACAGCCCCAGGTCGCGGGTCATGTCGGGCGCGGCGACCGTGAGGGCGGTGTTGGCCATCACGATGATCAGCAGGCTGAGGCAGAGGACGAGCAGCGCCCACCAGCGCCGGGCGTAGGGGCGCTCCATCCTCTCGACCGGTTCGTTCATGACGAGTCGCATGACAGCGGCTGACCTTCCTCGACATCAGGCACAACAGGTACTTGCACAGTGGCGTGCAATTGCACAACGATGTGCAATGTACGACGTTGCACATGGTTGTGCAAGTCGAGAAGGTGTGCACAATGACTGCCATGACCACGGGTAACCCCAGCCGCGCCGACACCAACCGCCGCCGCATCCTCGACGTCGCCCTCGCCGAGCTGCTGCGCGACCCGGACGCCTCGATGGACCAGATCGCGCGCGCCGCCGGTGTCGTACGGCGCACCGTGTACGGGCACTTCCCCAGCCGGGAGGCGCTGATCGGCACCCTCGTCGACGACGCGGTGCGGGTGCTGACGGATGCGGACCTCTGCGCCCGGGTCGACGGCGCCGGGCCGGCCGCCGCGGTGGCCCGTTCCGTGCTCGCGGTGTGGGAGATCGCCGACCGCTACCGTCTGCTGATCGCGCTGGCCCAGCGCACGGTCACCGTCCAGGGCATCCGCGACCGACTCGCCCCCCTGCGTGAGGAGAAGACGCGGTTGCTCCAACGCGGTCTGGACGAAGGGGTGTTCAGCTCACCGCTGCCCGCCGCCGCGCTGGCCTTCGTGCACGAGCAACTCCTCTTCGCGGTCATGGAGGCGGTGAACGAGGGGCTGCTCCCGCCCGAGGAGGCGGGCCACGCGGCGGCGGTCACCGCGCTCACGGCGGCGGGCGTACCGAGCGACACGGCAACGGAGCTGGTGGCCCGCGCGAGCAAGGCGGCATGAAAGACCGGCCGCCCGGCCCCGGTTCAGGCGGGGTCGGGCGGCCGGCGACAGAAGGCCCTTCAGGCGGGCCCCGGAGGACACCTCGGCCAGAGGCTCCTCACGCCTTGGCGAGTTCCTTCCCGCCCTCCCCCTCGGCCGAGGTCGAGGGCGAGGGCGCGGAAGGCTCGCCCTCCCGCCCCTCGTCCAGCAGCGTCGTCTCGTCGAACGGCAGCTCGCCCGCGAGCACCCGCCGCACCCGCTCCGAGTCGATCTCTTTCGTCCACGTACCGATCAGCACCGTGGCGACGGAGTTGCCCGCGAAGTTGGTCAGCGCCCGTGCCTCGCTCATGAACCGGTCGATGCCGACCACCAGGCCGATCCCGTCCACCAGCGCCGGCTTGTGCGACTGGAGACCGCCGGCCAGCGTGGCGAGCCCGGCGCCGCTGACACCCGCCGCGCCCTTGGACGCCAGCAGCAGGAAGAGCAGCAGCGGGATCTGCTCGCCGAGCGACATCGGCGTACCCAGCGCGTCCGCGATGTAGAGGGACGCCATGGTCATGTAGATCATGGTCCCGTCGAGGTTGAAGGAGTACCCGGTCGGCACGGTGATGCCCACGACCGCCTTGCTGACGCCGAGGTGCTCCATCTTGGCGATGAGCCTCGGCAGCGCGGACTCCGAGGACGAGGTCGACAGGATCAGCAGGAACTCGCGGGCGAGGTACTTCAGCAGAAGGAAGATGTTCAGCCCCGAGACGATGCGCAGCAGCGCGCCGAGCACCACGAAGACGAACAGCACGCAGGTGAGGTAGAAGCCGAACATCAGCACGGCGAGGCTCTTGAGCGCGTCGATGCCCGACGAGCCGACGACGGCCGCGATCGCGCCGAACGCGCCGACGGGCGCGGCCCACATGACCATGGCCAGGATGCGGAAGACCAGCCGCTGGATGTGCTCGATGCCCCGCAGTACGGGCTGCCCGGCCGCCCCCAGCGCCTGCAGCGCGAACCCGGTGAGCAGGGCGACCAGCAGGGTCTGGAGGACCTGGCCCTCGGTGAAGGCGGACACGAACGTGACCGGGATGATCGAGAGCACGAAGTCCACCGGGGGCAACGCGTCGGCGGACACCTGCGCGTGGCCGCTCTGCCGGAGCGCGGCGGTCAGGTGCAGGCCCTCGCCCGGGTGCAGCACGTTGCCGACGACCAGGCCGATGGTGAGCGCCACCAACGACATCACGGTGAAGTAGCCGAGCGCGATGCCGCCGACCGCGCCGACCTTCGCGGCCTTCCGCACGGAGCCGATCCCGAGCACGATCGTGCAGAAGATGACCGGCGAGATCATCATCTTGATCAGGTTCACGAACCCGGTGCCGAGCGGCTTGAGCTCCACCCCGGCGTCGGGCCAGATCAGGCCCACGGCGATGCCGAGCGCGACCGCCACGATGACGGCTATGTACAGGTAATGGGTACGGTCCCGCTTCACGGCGGGGGCGGCTGGTGCCGTACCGGGGGTGCTGGCGGCCACGACTGCTCTCCTTGACGTCTTCGTCGGCATGACCGGCGTGCGGCTCACGTCCGGGCGTTGCAGGGGATCGCGGAGACTATCTCCCGCCGTGTGAGGGCGGTCACCCTTCCGTTCATTTAGTTCACGCCCGAACGGACAGGCACACTGCTGGCATGCGTGCCCCCGCCCTCCCCCGACCCCGCAGCCTGGCGGGCCAGCTCTTCGCCATGCAGGCGGTGCTGGTCGCGGTGGTGGTGGCCGGGTACGCCCTGTTCACCTACGTCAGCGACCAGCGCCAGGCGCGGGACGCGGCGGAACGCCAGGTCACGGCGGTGGCCCGGTCCATCGCGGACGCGCCCTCGGTGCGGGCGGCGATCCGTACCCCGGACCCCTCGGCCGCGCTCGAGCCGTACGCGCTGCGGGTGATGCGGGACACCGACGTCGACTTCGTCACGATCATGGACCCGCGGGGCATCCGCTGGACCCATCCGTCGCGGGACGAGATAGGCCGGCGCTTCCTCGGCCGGACCGGGCCCGCCCTGCGGGGGCACACCTTCACCGAGACGTACACCGGCACGCTGGGGCCGTCCGTGCGCGCGGTGACTCCGGTGACGGACGGCCCCAGCGTGCC
>NZ_MUNH01000362.1:0-14025 GCF_002154615.1 Streptomyces recifensis | reverse complement strand
CGCCGTCGGCCCGGGCGAGGGGGCCGGTGAGGCCGACGGCGCGAACGCGTTGCCCCTGTCGCACTACGCCCACATGGTGGTCGACGGTGCGCACCAGCACCTCTTCTTCAGCCAGGGCGCCAGCACGACCGGCATCGTGGTGACCGACCTGTCCGGCAACCCCGTGGGCACCGTCGACGGCGAGCAGGGCGCCGACGGCCTCGCGTTGTCCGCCGACGGCGGGACTCTGTACGCGGCCCTGAGCGACGGCGACGCGATCGCCGTCATCGACACGGCGACGCTCACCGAGACCGGCCGCGTCGACACCGGCACCGACAGCGCCCCGGTCTCCGTCGCCATGGCCGGCGGCAAGGTCTGGTACAGCTACACGGACGCCGACGGCAAGGGCACCGTCGGCTCGCTGGACCCCGCCGCGCCCGCGCCGACCCCGCAGCCCGGCATGCCGCACTGGTCGGCCGCCCCCCTCCTCAGCACCGGCGGCGGAGTGCTCGCGGTCCAGGGCGCCCAGCCCTACACCACCCTCGTCGCCACCTACGACGTCTCCTCCGGAACCCCCGCCCCCAAGGCCGACATGGGCCTCGGCGGCGCCGCGACGGGCCCGGTCAAGGTCACCGCGGACGGCACGAGACTGCTCGTTCCGCAGTCGGCGTCCGTGTACGTGTACCGCACGGCGGACCTCGGCGACGCCACGCCCCACGGGTACTACACCGGCGGCGTGAACTCCTCCCCCGACGCCGTCGCGGTCGACTCCGACGGCACGATCGCCCTGGGCGCCCCGGCGGGGTCGGGCGCGGGCGCCTACGTGTACGCGGGCGACTCGATCGCCGAGAACCACTTCACCTTCCCGGCCGGTACCGTCGCCCCTGACGGCCTCGCCTGGGGCGCCGACGGCCGCACGCTCTACGCCGTCACCCGCGCCGACGGCTCCTACGCCCTCGACGTCCTCGGCGACGCCAAGCTCACGGACACCGAACTCACCCTCAACTCCCCTTCGCCGTACGCGATTCCGGCCCAGCGGTTCACGGTGAACGGAACGGTGGGCGGCCACGGCTTCGTGCCGGCCGGCGCCACGCTGAAGGTCACCCGCGACGGCACCGAACTGCCCGACGCCACGGTGGGCGCGGACGGCTCGTTCGCCATCGCCGACACCCGCCAGGACGAGGGCGGTTACGGCTACGAGGTGTCGTACGCGGGCGACGCCACGCACCGGCCCGCGACCACCTCGCTGAAGGTGTGGGTGTCCAGGATCGGGACCACCGTCCCGTACCCGGAGTTCAGCTCGGCGGCACCGCACAAGGTGGCCTTCACCGGCACGGTCATGACCGACCTGAGCCGCGGCCCCTTCGACCAGGGCACCGCGGTCCGGGTGACCCGGACGAACGAGGACACCCACGAGTCGACGCCGCTCCCGGCCGCCCCGCTGGACCCCGCCACCGGCGGGTTCGCGGTCACCGACGACCCGGGTACGGCCGGACGGTTCACCTACAGCCTGTCGTTCGAGGGCGACACCACGCACCAGCCGGGCGCGAACGACATCAGCACCGTCATCTCCCCCTACGCCCCGGCCCTCACCCTGAAGGCCCCCGCGACCGCCACGCGCGGCGCCGCGCTGAACTTCGACGCCCGCCTGGGCGACGGCCCGTACGGCGGCGGCGAGACGGTCACCGTGACCCGCACGGACGCGGCGCACATCACGACGCCCGTGACGTGGAAGGCTCCCGTGGCCGCCGACGGCACGATCACCGTCAAGGACACCCCGTCCACCGGCGGCGCCAACACGTACACGGTCGACTACGCGGGCGACGGGGGCCACCAGGCCGCCACCGCCTCCGCGACGGTCCAGGTCTCGCGCACCCCGACGAGCCTGTCCGTGGCCGCCGACGCCTCGACCTACGCCTACGGCGCGACGGCCACCGTCACCGCCCGCCTGGGCACCACGTACGACGGCCGTACGGTCTCGCTGTGGGCGACGCCCGCCGGTGGGAGGAAGACGCTGGTCAAGACGGGCACTGTGGACAGCAAGGGCAACCTGAGGATCACCTACAAGCTCACCCGCAACACGACGTTCACCGCCTCCTACGCCGGTGACCACCGCTACGCCCCGGCCACGGCCACCCATGCGGTGAGCGGTCGGGTGAAGGTCGCACAGGCGCTGAGCGGCTACTACACGAGCACCACGTACAGCGGCACCACCTACCGCGTCTACCACCGCACGACACGGCCGACGGTGACCACGACCGTGTCGCCCGACAAGTCCGGCCAGTGCGTGAAGTTCCAGGCCCAGCGGTACTACAGCGGTGCCTGGCACACGCTCAACACCTCGGCCTGCTTCACGCTCGGTTCCAAGAGCGCCGTGTCTTCGCGGCTGAGCCTCTCGAACGCGGTCAGCCAGAGGTTCCGGGTCCGCTCGGAGTACGTCCGCAGCTCCAAGGACACGACCAACGTGAGCACTTGGGGCGGCTGGCAGTACCTGACGGTCCGGACCTGAGGGCGCCACTCCACGGCTCCGGTGCGGAACGGGCGGCCGCCGCCGTCGATCCGTAGCTGCCGGAGCGGGTGCCCTGGCTCCATCCCAGTTCCAGGCACCAGCGCATCTCGCTCCTCGGCCGCGCCCAGGTCCACGGCGAACGGGTGGCGGTCTACGACAAGAGCACCCCGGCGAATGGCTCCCGGATCATCGGTTACCCGGCCGCCGCCCGCTCCGCCGAGGTCACCGGGGTCACGGCGGGCCACGAGTACGTGATCCTGGTGTGCGCCTGGAACGCGTCGGGCGAGGGGCAGCCGAGTACGAGCGACACGGTGGTCCCCGGCTGGCCACCGGGTGCGCCGTCTGGGTCGGGCGCTCCATCCGGGGATACGTTCCGGGTGGGGCGCTCGGTCATGGGCCGGCCCGGTCCTACGCAGAGGGAGAAGGCAGCATGGCGATTCAGCGGATGGACAATGTCGGCATCGTGGTGGAGGACATGGATGCCGCCGTCGCGTTCTTCGTGGAACTCGGCATGGAGCTGGAGGGCCGGGGGGAGGTACGGGGCGGCTTCGCCGACCAGTGCACCGGACTCGACGGCGTCCACTGCGACATCGCGATGCTGCGGACCCCGGACGGCCACAGCCGGCTGGAGCTGGCGAAGTACCGCAGCCCCGAGGCGATCGACGGTGGGCCGCGCGACCGGCCGCACAACATCCTGGGCACGCACCGCGTCATGTTCGCCGTCGACGACATCGAGGACACCGTGGCCCGCCTGCGGCCGCACGGCGGCGAACTCGTGGGCGAGATCGCCCGGTTCGAGGACAGCTATCTGCTCTGCTACCTCCGGGGCCCGGAGGGGGTCATCGTCGGCCTGGCCGAGCAACTGGGCTGACAGCGCTCCCTCACCACGAGCGGGACGACGACGGGGACGCCTGGGCCGCCACGGTGCCGTCAGGCCGGTAGAGCGGTACGTCGAAGCGGGGCGCGGCCGCCTCGAAGGCGCGGTGCTCGGCGGCTACACGGCCGGTGAAGTCCGGCTGTGCGGTGGGGCCGTACCCGACGACGGGGTGCGAGCCGTCGAGCAGGGGGAAGACGGTGTCGCAGAACTCGTCCGGATCGGCGCCGTGGTTCGGGCCGGGACCGGCGAGCTGGGTGGCCACGGCCGGGGGGACCAGCTCCACCACCCGGCACGGCGTGGCCCGCAGGGCGTGTCGCAGGTTGACCGTGTAGCTGTGCAGGGCCGCCTTGGCCGCGCTGTAGAGCGGCGCGAACGGCTGGGGCAGGAAGGCACCGCCGGAGGTCACGTTGACGTACACGCTCGGTCGGCCGTGGCCAAGGAGGTGCGGGGTGAGGAGGCGGGCCAGGTGGACGGGGCCGGCGAGCAGCACGTCGATCTCGTGCTGCGTCTCGGCCCACGGGGTGTCGTCCGCCGCGATCCCGACCCGCCGCTGGATTCCGGCGTTGCTGATCACGACATCCAGGTCCGGCATGACCTCACGTACGTGGGCGGCCAGTTGCTCGCGTTGCCGGGGATCGGCGATGTCGTTGGCGAAGGTCTCCAGGCCGGGCAGCCCTCGGGAGACGGCGGCCAGCTTCTCGGCGCCGCGTCCGGTGACCAGGACGCGGTGGCCGGCCTCGAGGTAGCGGGTGGCCAGGCCGAGGCCGATCCCCGCGCTGCCACCGGTGATGAGGACATGGTGCGCGCACTCCTCTGTTTCCATGTAAACAGGGTACGCCCGGCGCGTTTACATGGAAACAGGAGCGTACGGTGAGCACATGACCGCACCGCTCGACGACGCCGAAATGGCGCGGTGGATCGCCTGGAAGCGGGCCAACGAGGCCGTCAACGCCGCCGTGGCGCACGAGATCCACAGCGCCTCCGCCCTGTCCCTGCCGGATTTCTCGATCCTGTCGAGACTGATCGAGAACGGCGGCGGCCGTATGCCGCAGCACGAACTGGGGCTCATGCTCGACTGGCAGCGGGCCCGGCTGTCGCGTCAGCTCTCCCGCATGGCCGAGCGCGGTCTGGTGAACCGCGAGGACAGCCCGGGCGGGCGTCGCGTCATCCTTGCCACGGACGCCGGCCGCAGTGCGCTGACCGCCGCCCGGACCGCGCACGCCCGCGCCGTGCGCGAAGCGCTTCTGGCTCATGCCGGGGCGAACCGGGAAACCTTCTGGGCTGCCGTCGACGCCATCGCCCAGGCCGTGCCGGGTTCGCGTCAGAACAACTGACGGTCGCGGTACTTGGCCAGGAAGGCGTCCAGTGCGGGCGTGGGCCTCCCCTACCTGGTGTCCTGAGCCTTCTCGTGGGCAGTCAGTTGCTCCGCATCGCCGAGGAAGGCCGGGCCGCAGCCTGGTGGAAGACGATCGACGACCATCGCCACCGCGGCTTGCGCGCTGTCGGTCGGAGTGCCCGCACGGTCTTGTACTCGTACTTGATCTCGTCGGCCATGCGGCTCGTGCCCCCCGAGTGAAGTCCCTGCCAACTGTCCGGCGAGCATAGGGGAGCCGTTCGCAGGTGGGTGCCGTATCGGAGGAGGCGCTTCAGCCGGCCGGGGCGGCGTCCTCGGTGGGGCGACAGAACCGGTGGTCCCGGTCGGCCAGCGCCGTTCGTGGGCCGGCGGAGTGCAGGACGACGTCCAGGGCGCGGTCGGGGTCGGCGGCGTAGCAATTGCTGAACCAGGCCATGTTGGCCTCGACCACAGCCCACTCGGCGCCGGGCTCGGGGGTCGACAGGAGGCCGACGTCCACCACCACCGCGCTGGGCAGGCCGTCTCCGCACGCTGAGAAAAGATCGGCCGCGAACGCGCGGACGGCGGCTTCGTGCCGGTGGCCCTCCAGGGGTGCGGCGTCGAGGCGGCCGAAGGTGGTGTACTGCGAGCCCGTGCGGACCTCGCCGTCCAGGACGTACAGGCGGAACTCCGCCGCCCAGGTCACCACGTCGCTGATCAGTACGGGGGCGTCCGGCCCGGGCGGGAGGTGGGCGCCGGTGGGGTAGACGGCGGCCGGGAAGCTCTTCTCTCTGGGTGGCTTGACGAAGGCCGACCGGGACAAGCGGCGCGCCTGGCTCAGAGTCGACATGGCCATGTGTCGTCCCGTGTACTCGTACGGCAAGGCCGTCAGCCAGTCGTCGGACGGTTCCAGGAGCGCGACCCCGAGGTCGTCCGCGACGCGCGCCGCGAAGCCGGGGCCCCCGTAGTAGTGGGCGCCCGGCCTCGGCGTGCCGGCGCCCCCGAGTACCTCCACCTCCATCCCCCGCCGCCGCGCCGCCGCCGAGAGCAGCTCGGACGTCGTGGTGTACTGCGGCGCCAACGCCAGAAACCCTTGCTTCGTCACGGTCGACGACGTTGCCACCGACCTGGCCCGCCAGTCCACCGGCATACGGACGAGCGGGCGGGCAGGGAGCACACCCCCGCCCGCCCGGTGGCCGGTCAGCCGGTGTACGCCTCCAGTTCGGAGAGCTGGGCCGCGGGCCAGCCCGTGTTGCCCGTGACGGTCACGCGGAGGTAGCGGGTCGCGGTGCCGCCGAGAGAGATGGTCGCCGTGTTCCCGCTGGACGGGTTGAAGGTGTAGCCCGCCGACGGCTTCAGCGTGGTGAAGCTGGAGTTGTCCGTGCTGCCGAGCACGCTCAGCGTCTGGGTACGGGTGGCCCACGCCGCCGCCGGGGGCAGCTTGAGGACGACGCGCTTGACCGCTTGCGCCGCGCCGAGGTCTACGGTGAGGGACTGCGGAAAGGCGTTGTTGGCGCTCTCCCAGTAGGTGTTGGCGTCGCCGTCGACGGCCTTGGTGGCGGGGTAGACGTCGGTGTGGCTCGTCTCGGTGACCGGGCGGCCCTTGGCGAGGTTGAGGGTCGGGTCGGCCGGAGGATCGGTGGGCGGATCGGTCGGCGGGGTGGTGGGGCCGCCGCCGGGCACTCCCCCGTTGGTCCACTTCGGGTCGGGCCAGGTGCCCGTGCAGGCGGGCGGGTCGGCGTACCAGCCGCTGTTGCCGGTGCCGCGGGCGATGACGAAGCCGGAGCCCACGCAGTTGTGGATGGGGTTGGACTGGGCGATGTGCGTGGCCGTGACGTTGGTGAAGGAGGCGTTGCCGGGCGCCTGGATCTGAAGGGCGTAGGTGCCGGCGCCGTCGATCCGGACGTTCTCGAAGTGCAGCCCCTTCGTCGCGCCCTCGATGTTCATGATCGCGGCGTAGGAGCTGTCGAGGATCTCGGTGTCGGTGATGTTCACCGTGGCGTCCAGGGCTTCATTGAGCCCGCTGAACCAGACGGCGCCCACCCCGAACTGCCAGTTGTAGTCGTTGTTCCCGGCCCGGATCAGGGTGTTGCGGGCCGCTGTCGTGGTACCGGAGACGGCCGTACCCTGACCGGAGTTGACACCGGGATACCGGTTGGCCACGTGCAGACCGCCGCCGTTGGTGACGGTGTCGGCCATCACGTTGTCGGAGATGGTGATGTCCTTGCCGCCGTACGTGACGATGTTGTTGGCGAGGACGGGCAGGATCACCGTGTTGTAGGTGAACTTGTTCTTGACGTTCGGGATGTTCTCCGCCCACATGGCGAGTCCGTCGTCACCCGTGTTGCGGACGAACGTGTTGGTCACCGTGGAGTTGGTGACACCCATGTGGAAGTTCACGCCGTCCGCGGTCTGATCCAGGATGCGGCTGTTCTTGATGGTGAAATTGTCCATGGGACCGTCCATCCAGGCCCCGCACTTGGTGTGCTGCAGCCACACGTTGTCCACGGTGGAGTTGGACAGCGCACCGCCGATGGCGTTGACCTGGTCGTCGTCGACGCGCTCGCGGATGTCCCCGAGGATGGCGAAGTCCTTGAGCGTGACGTTCTTGCTGCCGCCCTGACTGGCGTACTTGCCGTACACGCCCACGGCCTTCGCCCGGTTCGCCGGGTCGCGGCCGGTGAGGACGCTGTACCAGGGGCCCGCGCCCGCCAAGGTCACCTGGTCGACCACTATGTGGTCCCGCACCTGGAAAGTGCCCTGCGGTATGTAGACCGCCCTGCCCTGCGCCTTCCCCGCGTCGACCGCCGCCTGGATCTTGGCGGTGGAGTCGGCCGCGCCGGTCGGGTCGGCGCCGAAGTCGCTCACCACGTCCAGCGCACCGGACGGCTTGCCGATGGGCGCGCCCACCTGCTCGAAGTCGGCGAGGTCGATGGTGAACGTCGGGGAGGCGCTGGTGGACGACACCTGGAGGCGCACCTTGGTTCCGGCCGGCAGGGTCGAGCCGAGCAGGGTACGGGTCTCGTCGTAGAAGTGGTGGGGGTTGGAGTCGCCGGGGTTGTTGTTGAAGGGATAACCCCCGTAGTACCAGCCGTACCTGGACGTCACCGGAACGGACCTGAGCTGGTTGCCGTCGATCTTCAGGTCGAGGCTCGCGTCGCGCCCGGTGCCGGCCGCGCTGTCGGGCAGCGAGTAGCGGAACGACATCGCGTTGGCCGGCGCGGTCAAGGTGAACTCGACGTACTCGCCCGGCGCGTCCAGGGTCACCGCCTGCCGGCCGGACGCCTCGGAGGGGAGGTGGCCGTAGAGGCGATCCGGTCCGATGAGGGTGCCGTTGGTCGCCGCGTACTCGGCCTCCTGTTCCTTGAACGGGACGGCCGCGCCCCGGCCGGATATCCCGACCGGTGACGGCGCGGGCACTCCGGCCGCGTGGGCTTCGGGCGCGAGGGCCACGGCGACGAGCGTGCCGGCCGCGGCCAGCGCCATGGACACGGTCGCCGCCAGGGTACGGCGCAGGGATCTGCCGTTCGGGGGTGCAGTCATGGGTGTGCGTCCTCAGGGCTCGTGGGGTGAGCGGACGCAAGAAAGCTAGAAGCGCACGGAAATGAAGTCCATCGAGCTGCGCAAGATTGTTACAGGAGAACGAATATTCTCGACTCTCCCCAGGCCACCCAGGCTGGTGATCTACCTGGCAGGATGGCGGAGCCGCGCGGGACACGTCGTCCTGGCGCTGCTCAAGAGCGTCCTTGGAAGAAATCGGCTGGGTCCCAGGCATGACTGCTGAGTGGTACGTCCTCATCGAGGAGGACACGCGAGTGACGGAGTACGTCGATGGCAAGCAACTGAAGCTGCACCGCTGGATGCTGACGGGCACCCATCACATCGAGGGCGGCGAGGCGCAGGCCCTCGCGGCCGCCGAGGACGCGGCCCTGCACTACATGCCTGACACCATCGCCCGGCACGCCAAGCCGGGGGACGAGCCGGCCCGCCACGCTCTGCTCGCCCAGGACGGGGCATGGGTGGTGATCGTGCGGCAGCGCCATCGCGAGGCCCGCATACGCGTGACGACGGCCCGTCTCATGCACACCCACGAGGAGAAGGAGGCGCCGCCGAAGACCCTCAGGGAGTCCCTCCGTGGCGCCCTCCAGGCCCCGCCGCCCCTTCCGAATCCGTGGGCGCCGCCCGGCCAGGCGTGAGGCGGCTCCCCACCCGAGCCGATCACCCGGCCGTGCGCCGCGTGATCAGCTCCAGCAGCCGCAGGACCGCCGCGTCCGCGTCCGGCCTGTTGACGAAGGTCATGTTGACCAGCGACGGGGTGCCGCCCGGCGCCTACCGCCAGATCCTCGTCCCCCGCGGCTCCCAGCGCCCGGAGTGGCTCCCGGCCGCGTGACGGACCGCGCCGGGGCGGGTCCCCCTCGCCCTGGCGCGGTCGTCGGTGTGTCCCGTTCCTCGAGGGTCAGTCGACGTCCACCGAGAAGTTCGTGACCGCCAGCCCCGCTCCGTTCTCCCAGGGTTCGAAGCCCGCCTGAATACTGGTGAGGTACCAGTCCGGGGTGGCCAGGCCCTGGGAGACGGTGTGGTCGATGAAGTGCTTGATGTCGAAGTGGAGGCCGGTCAGGGACGAGTGGGCGACGTACGAGATCACGTCGTTCTGGCCGTTGCTGCCCCGCCACACGTCCCAGGTCTGCCCGGCCAGGGAGACGGTGCCGGTCGTGGAGCCGATCGGCTGGACGGGGCCGGTCCGGTCGAGCCAGATCATGATCTCGGTCTTGTTGACGCCGTCCGTCTTCGGCGTCGGGTCCAGCCAGATGTCGTAAGCGGCGTCGTACACCGCGCCGCCGACGTACTGGTAGGCGATGCCGGTCGGCACGCCGCCGATGCTCCCGATCCGCTTGGGGAGCTTCGTGCCTGGCGAACAGTTGGTGTAGTGGCAGCCCGCGAAGATCGAGGGGTACGACTTCGGGGCGCCGTTGGTGGGCACGGAGCCGTCGGCGCGGGTGAGCCGGAAGCCGTCTCCGACCTGGGTCACGCACTGCGGGGCGGAGGTGCCCCAGGCGTTGTTCTGCACGACGTAGCCGCCGGGCGTGGTGACCGAGCCGAACTGTTCGCAGACCTGGGCGTCCGCGTGCGCGGAACCGGTGGCGGCGGTGAGGGCGGTGACCGGACCGGCGGCCAGGAGGAGGGCGGCCGCGAAGAGGCGCGACTTGCGGGATTTCACGTGCACGGGGGATCTCCTTCCCTACGTAGGTGCGGGTGGGGGGACACGGTCTACGGCTCGACGCCCCAGGCGAGCGTGCCGTTGACGTAGACGGTCACCTTGGGGGCGTCGGCGTAGGAAGTGCCCGTGCCCCGGCTGTAGTCGTCGGTCTCGTCGAAGTTCGACCAGTCCGCCTTGGCGAGCCGAAGCTGGAGATCCCCGGTACTCGCCCCAGCGGCCAGCGAGCCGGAGGTGAAGGTGACGTCGAGGGTGTGGTCGGCGCCGGTGCGGGCCACCGGGAGCGTCGTGACAGCCGTCCTCACGGTGGAGCAACCGGGCTGGGCGTAGTCGCACCACGTCTGGTAGCCGGCCGAGGCCGACTCGCCGGTGAACCAGTAGCGGACCGTCACCTTGGACAGATCGACGGCGCCGGAGCCGGAGTTGACGAGCTGGATGCCGGGCCTCATCTGGTTGTCGGCGGCCGAGGAGTCGTTGTTCTTGTACTGCGCCTTGAGCCCGGTCGGCCCGCCTCCCCCACCGGACGCCTTGGTGGTGGCGGAGACGGCCGCCGAAGCCGCCGAGACGTTCCCGGCCGCGTCCTTGGCCTTGACGGTGTACGTGTAGGTGGTGGCGGCGGTCAGGCCCGTGTCGGTGTACGAGGTCCCCGTGACGCTGCCGGCCTTGGTGCCGGCCCGGTAGACGTCGTACCCGGTCACACCGGTGTTGTCGGTCGCCGCTCGCCAGGTGAGGGAGATGCTGTCGGCCGTGGTCGCGGAGACGGCGAGCCCGGTGGGCGCGGCCGGCGCCTGCGTGTCGCTTCCGCCGCCCGAACCACCCACCGGCGGATAGGAGTTGGCGAGCAGCTGCCGGAACGCCGCCGAGAACCAGTGTCCGGCCAGCGGCGAGTCCGGCAGCGCCCCGGTCGGGTTGTTGCCGTTGCGCCCGTTCCCGGCGTACGTCGGGTCGCACATCCGGTCGAAGCCCTTGCCCTCGTCGTTGTCGAGGGGCTGGCTGGCGCCGTCGGACTCGCCCGGCGGCTTGGCCCAGACATACGCGTCGATGCCCGTGTCGGGCGCGGTCGCCGGGCGTTCGCCGAGGCCCGCACCGCTCTGGTTGCACCAGTTCCCGGCATGGATGCGCCGGTCGATCCGGCCGCCGTCGACGTAGGCGTCCACGCTGGTCGAGGGGCCGGGACCGGTCGGACGCGCGGAGCCGCCCCAGCCGTTGCGGGAGGTGTCGATCAGCATGCCGATGCCGCTGTCGAAGCCCTGGGCGACGAGCGCGGAACGCAGCCCCTGCGCGAACGTCGTCTCGTCGTCGTACTGGTTCCAGTCGATCCACTTCGACTGCCGCACGGTGGTGCCGTTGACGGTGTCGGTGATCTTGACGTAGGGCTCGCGGGTGGGCGAGTAATTGGCCGTGTTGACGATGAAGCCCGTCACGTCGCTCACCGTGGCGCCGCTGGTGGTGGCGGCCTTCTTGAACTCCTGCGCGGACGGGACCAGGTTGGAGTCCCAGCCGAGCCAGCCGTGGTGTCCGGCGTCGAGATAGTTGTAGGCGTTCGGCAGCGCCCCGAGCTTGTGCAGGGCGTAGCCGACGCCCTTCTCGTAGTTGCCGTTGGCCTTCATGGCGGCGCACTGGGGGGTGGAGCCCGCCGTGCCGCCCGCGTTGGTGACGAGGTTGGGCAGTGAATCGGGTTCGATGAGGTTGACGATGCGCAGGCTCGCGTACGCCGGGTCGGCCAGGACGGCCGCGATCGGGTCGATGTAGTCGCTCTGGTAGCGGCCCAGGTCGTCGGCGCCCAGCTCACCGTTGGAGGCCAGGGCGGCGCAGTCCCGGCCCGGCAGGTCGTAGATCACGAGCTGGACGAGGTTGGCGCCCTGCGCCTTCGCCGCGTCGAGGTGGGCCTTGAGGCCGCGGGCCTCGGAGGTGCCGCTGATCGCGGCGATCCGGTCCAGCCACACGAAGGTCGGCTGGTCCGACACCGCCGAACCTCCGGGCTCCGCGGCGGCCTTGGCCGACCAGTCGGGGTTCACGTAGGGCTTGGCGCCCACGTAGGGATTGTCCAGCTTGGCGGCGGCAGCGGCGGGCTGCGGCACGGCGCTCAGGGAGAGCGCGCCGAGAAGTGCGGCGGCGGCCAGCACGGCCGCGCGTCTCGGGGCGGAAGGGTGTGCGGCTCTACGGGAGGACATGGGGGTCTCCTGAAGGTCACGGTGAGCGGGTGGGGGTACGGCATCGCGCTGACGGTGCCCGGCACTGGACCGTGCACCTACCTTGGGAGCGCTCCCACCGTGCGACCGTCACACACAACTGTCAACACCCGATGCTCGAACTCGCTTCTGAAGACGCTTACTTGGCGCTTTCGGGCCCCCGCGCGGGCTCCGGTACGGCGATGGTCCCCTGCGCCACCGCGCAGAGGGTTTCCTTGCCTGTGCCGTCCAGGACCGACAGGTCACAGCGACACACGACACGGGACCGGCCGGCCCGAACGACCTGGGCGTGGGCCCGTAGCAGCGTGCCCCCGGCGGGGCGGAGGTAGTCGATGGTGAACCCGGCGGTCAGCAGTCGCGCGCCCACGACCGTGCCGGCGGCGAACGTCAGCGTGTTGTCCGCCGCGTAGGCGAGCACACCGCCGTGCAGGAAGCCGTTCTGCTGGCGCAAATCGTCACGGATGTCCAGCTCCAGCGTCGCCGCACCGTTCCCGAAGGCCACCAACCGGGCACCGAGCAGATTGCTGAACGGCTGGGCCGCCAGCACCTTCTGGGCGAGGGCCAGATCCAGGGCGTCCGTCACATCACACCTCTTCCGTGTTCGTCGGGGGGCGGCTTGCGCCGCAAGCGTCCCGGCCCAGGTCTCGGCCCGGCGGACAGGGAGACATTCTCCAACGCCCCCCAACGGGTTCGGATCAGGCCTCCAGATGGCCGAGCACCCGGCCCATCGCCTCCCGTACGGCGGCACGCGCCTCCGCGGTGCGGTCCAGCGTCTCGAAGCCGTGTCGGCAGTGCGGGGCGGAAATGACCTCCACCTCGGCGCCGCACTCGCCGGCGGCGTCCAGGAAGCGCTCCACGGTCGCGTCGAGCATCGGGTCCTCCAGCCCGACGCGTGTGAGGACGACCGGCAGGTTCCCCGCACCGCGTACCGCTGCCGCCGGACGGAACCGGTCGCCGTCCGTGCCGTGGCCCGGAATCGGTTCCAACAGGGGATAGCTGGCCGCGAGGCACCACAGCCACGGCGGCGGCTCGGACAGCCAGGGGGCCGCCAACGGGCCGCCGCCGGAGAAGAACCACAGGGCCACCCGGTCACCGTCGACCCCGGGGTGTGCGCGGACGAGATCGACCGCCGCGGCCACGTCCTCCGCGGCGCGTGCGAGGTCGTCCGGCGTGTGCAGCCGGTGGTCCAAGGTGACGCCCACCGCGCCCAGTCGGGCGGCGAGTGCGGCGTACCCGGTGAAGGTGGGCCAGTCTCGCGGGGTCGGCCTGACACCGGCGGGCAGCGGGCCGCCGGGCACGAACACCACTGCGGGGCGGGCCTCCTGGCCGTCGGGAAGATACAGGTCGACACACTCCCGGCGCTCCCGTGGCCGTTCCGGCACGTCGAGGACGAACGGCCGGAGATGGTCGGGTACATGGCCCGCGGGGAGTGCGAGGCTCTCCCCCTCACCCGCCGCCGCCTGCCGCAGGGCCTTGGCCAGCAGCTCCGGCTCGGACAGCATCGGCCAGTGGCCGGTGGGTACTTCGAGGAAGGTGTTGCCCGGCGCGGTGAGCAGGCCCAGACGCGGGTCGCCGAGTGACGCCATCCAGCGCAGCCGGTCGATGGTCGAGCCGTCGGCCGGGCACAGGACACCGGTTCTCGGGATGCGGGCGGCGCTCTCGGAGAGCCGTAGCGGCTGGGTGAGAGTGGCGGCGGCCTGCGGGAGGGCGCGCGCGGTGAGCTGGTCGAGCACGGCGGGGGTGAGCCCGTCGGTACTGCCCAGGCGGTGCCATTCCTCGCGTGTCGGCGGCGGCACCTCGGTCGCGCCGTTCGCGGGTCGCGGCAGGGCGGGGAGTACGTCGAGGGCGCTGTCACCGTCCTCGGGCAGTCCGGCGGCGTCCAGGTGGACGACCCGGACCACCCGGTCCCGGCGCCGGTCG
>NZ_MUNH01000361.1:0-902 GCF_002154615.1 Streptomyces recifensis | reverse complement strand
GTGGAGGGAGTAGGCGAGGACCGGGGGCAGGGCGGGGTCGGCCAGGGAGACCGGGCCCTTCCAGCAGAAGTACGAGGGGATCAGCAGCAGGCCCCGGCCCCGGAGGCGGATGTCGTGCTCCGTCGGGTACGTGCCGATCTCCAGCCGCGGGTGCTGCCAGCGCACCGCCGGGCCGAGTCCGCCCAGAAGACCCTCGGTGCCGCCGTCGAGCGAGTGCCGGGCCAGCCGGACGCGCTCGGTGTGCACGCCCTCGTGCATCCACTCCTCGTGCGGCTCGATCACCGCGCGGTGGTAGGCGCGCAGGACGCTCACCAGCTCGGTGCGCGGCTCCTTCTCCGGCAGCCGGGAAAGGTGCGGGGGTACGCGTCTTATCCGGGCCAGCGCCGCCAGTTCCGCCGTCACCTGGGCCGGGGGCGTCGCCAGGATCGCCTTCAGGCCCGCCTCCAGGCCGGCGGCGCCCTCCAGCGGCGTGAGGAAGTCCGGCCAGTACGACGCGCGCGGATACAGCGGGAGCAGGAACTGCCGTACAGCGCTCTCCAGTCCTGCCTCCCGTAACCGCTCGCGGGCCGTGCGGTACCAGTGCGCGTAGGCCCAGCGGCCGGCCGGTGTCTGGAAACGGTGGAGGCTCGCGGCGATCTCCCACAGGGCGTGCGGAGCGGGGGCGACCCGTGTCCTGGCCAGATCCTCCGCCGAGAAATGGAAGCGAAGCAAGCTCAACACCCTTTCCACCGGCGTTATTTGACGCTGTTCGAATGAGCATGACAGCCGAAAGCGCACACCGGAGCATGAACTCGCTCCGCCGCACCGATCCCCGAGGCACCACCCGTACCTTCCGCACACCGAAGGAACCCGATGGCGAAGATCCTCACCCACCCGGCCGCAGCGGCGGCCCTGCTCGCGGC
>NZ_MUNH01000360.1:0-7060 GCF_002154615.1 Streptomyces recifensis | reverse complement strand
CCCCGCCGCCCAGCACCGCGGGAATCACCGAACAGGTCTGGGAGAACATCAACTTCTGGCAGCTGTGGGTGCGTACCTCGCGCTACCGCGGCCGGTGGACGGAGACGGTGTACCGCTCCGCCATCACCCTCAAGCTCCTGACCTACGCCCCCTCGGGCGCCCCGGTCGCCGCGGCCACCATGGGGCTGCCCGAGCAGATCGGCGGCGAGCGCAACTGGGACTACCGCTACACCTGGGTGCGGGACGGCTCCCTGTCGGTCCGGGCGCTGCTCGACCTCGGCTTCGTGGACGAGGCGACCCGGTTCATCCACTGGCTCGGCGACCGCCTCCAGGCTCATGAGGGGATGGACGGCGAACCCCTGCAGATCATGTACCGGGTCGACGGTGATCCCCGCCTCACGGAGGAGGTGCTGGAGCACTTCGAGGGGTACCGCGGCTCCTACCCGGTCCGGGCCGGAAACGCCGCCGCGGACCAACTGCAGCTCGACATCTACGGCGAGGCCCTCTACGGCCTCGCGGCGGGTCGTGAGGTCGGGGAACACGCGGGCTATCACGGGTGGAAGAGCCTGGCGGCCACCCTGGACTGGCTCGCCGACTCCTGGGACCGGCCCGACGAGGGAATATGGGAGACCCGGGGCGGGCGCAAGGACTTCACCTACAGCCGGGTGATGTGCTGGACGGCCTTCGACCGCGGTCTGAAGCTGGCGGCCGAGTTCAGCAGGCCGGCCGACACCGCGCGCTGGACCCGGGCCAGGGACGAGATCCTGGAACAGGTCATGCAGCGCGGCTGGAGCGAGAAGGAACAGGCCCTCGTGCAGTATTACGGCAGCGACGTCCTGGACGCGTCCCTCCTGCTCGCCCCCCGCGTCGGATTCCTCTCCCCGCGGAGTCCCGCGTGGCTCACCACCCTGGACGCGATGGACCGCGTCCTCGTCTCCGACAGCCTGGTCTACCGCTACGACCCCCAGGCGTCCCCCGACGGACTGCAGGGGTCCGAGGGGACGTTCAGTCTCTGCACGTTCCTGTACGTCGACGCCCTCGCCCGTGCCGGGCGGCTGGCCGAGGCCCGCTACGCCTTCGAGAAGATGCAGACGTACGCGAACCACGTCGGCCTCTTCGCCGAGGAGATAGGTCCGAGCGGGGAGCAACTCGGCAACTTCCCGCAGGCGTTCACCCACCTGTCCCTCATCATGGCCGCCACCACACTCAACGACGCGCTCGACCGGCTCTGACAGCGCGGGAGGCCGACTTGAGGGGCCACCGGTCAGGCGGCGTCCCGCTCGATGTACAGATGGACCGGGCCACGAAGTACGGGGCTGCGCCGGTACGGTGGCGGGTCGGCGACCAGGCGGGGCCGGTCCAGCCGGCGTACCAGTTCGGCGGGCGCGATCTGGGTCTCCTGCCGGGCCAGGGGGCCGCCGATGGCCCCGGTACGAAGTTCAGAGGAAACTCAGAAGATCGCCGAACCGCCCGGCCCGCGGGGATGCCGCATGCTGGAACCGAGATGAACAGCCATGATTCCCCTGCTCCGGCTCCCCGCACCCCCGACGGAAGGGTGCCGCGGGCGCTGGTCGTCGACGACGAGGCCGACCTGACCGATGTCGTCGGCGCGGCCCTCCGCTCCGAGGGCTGGGAGGTCCGCACCGCGGCCACTGCCGCCGAGGCGCTCCTCGCGAACCTCTCGTTCGAACCCGACGCCGTGGTTCTCGACTGGATGCTGCCCGACGGTGACGGCCCCGGCGTGCTGCGTCGGCTGCGCCGGGACCGGCCCGGGCTCTGCGTGCTCTTCCTCACCGCCCGCGATGCCGTGGAGGACCGTGTCGCGGGCATCACCGCCGGTGCGGACGACTACGTCACCAAACCCTTCAGCATCGAGGAGCTCCTGGCGCGTCTCAGGGGCCTGATGCGCCGGGCCGGCCTGACAGCACAGCAGCACCCCGACGGCGCCACCCTCGTCGTGGGTGATCTGGTGATGGACGAGAGTGCCCGCGACGTGTCCCGTGGCGGCCGGCACATCGACCTGTCGAAGACCGAGTTCGAGCTGCTGCGCTACCTCATGCGCAACCCGCGGAGGGTGCTGTCCAAGGCCCAGATCCTGGACCGGGTGTGGGCCTACGACTTCGGGGGTCGCGCCCATGTCGTCGAGCTGTACATCAGCTATCTCCGCAAGAAGATCGACGCCGGACACACGCCCCTCATCCACACGGTCCGCGGCGTGGGCTACGTGCTGCGTCCGGAACAGCGGTGAGCCTCTCGGTGGGACTGCCCCGGTCCCTGCGCGCCCGCCTCACCGCGGGCCTCGTGCTGCTGCTCGCGCTTGCCTGCACCTGCGTCGGCATCGTCACGGTGCTGGCGCTGGAGGGGTTCCTCGTCAACCGGCTGGACCAGCAACTCGCCGCCACCGGTGGACGGTTCGCCGCGAGCCTGGAACACGAGGCACGCCCCGACGCCGACAACGCCCCGGACACCCGGGGCCAGGCCGACGGCACCCTCGGGGCCCGCACCCTGCAGGGGCGCGTCACTCAGGCGGCCGTCGTGCGCGGGACGGCCGACCGGGCCGTCCCGCTCAGCGCGGCCGATCGGCACACCCTCCTCACCGTACGTGCCGACGGCCGTCCCCGGACCGTCCACCTCACCGGCATCGGCGCCTATCGCGTCGCGGCCTGGCGGGGCGACGACGCGGACGTCCTCATCACCGGCCTGCCGCTGCAACCGGTCGAGGAGACCGTGCACCGGCTCGAAGCCGTGGAGTCCCTCGTCTTCGGGGCCGTCCTCGTCGCGGCCGGTGTCACCGGCGCACTGTGGGTACGGCGTTCGCTGCGCCCACTGGAGCGGCTCGACCGCACCGCCCAGCAGGTGACCGCCCTTCCCCTGGCAACGGGCCAGGTCGCCATGCCACCATCGCTGCCGGCCGACGACGCCGACACCGAAGTCGGCCGCCTGACGCGCTCGTTCAACCAACTCCTCGGCCACGTCGGCGACGCCCTCGACCGCCGCCACCGGGGGGAGGAACGGCTGCGCACCTTCGCCGCCGACGCCGGACACGAGCTGCGGACCCCCGTCGCCACGATCCGGGCCCATGCCGAGCTGGCCATGCGGCACGGCGAGCCCTTGCCGGCCGAGGTCCGGCACGCGCTGGAACGCATAGAAGCGCAGTCCCGGCGTATGAGCCTCCTGGTCGACGAACTTCTCCTGCTGGCCCGGCTCGACGCGGGACGCGAACTCCGGCGGGAGCAGGTCGATCTGACCCGGATCGTCCTCGACGCGACCGCGGACGCGGCGGCCCGCCACCCCGGACACCGTTGGGAGCTCGATCTCCCCGAGGAGCCCGTCGAGGTCCCCGGAGACCCCGAACGACTCCAGCAGGCCGTGACCAACCTGCTCAGCAACGCCGGCCGGCACACCCCGGAGGGCACGCGGATCGACGTCGTCCTGTCGGCAGGACCGGAGTGGACGCGGCTCTCGGTCACCGACGACGGCCCCGGCATCCCGCCGGAGCTGCTGGCGCACGTGTTCGGCCGCTTCACCCGGGGCGACACCTCCCGCGCTCGCGCGACGGGTTCCACCGGGCTCGGACTGGCCATCGTGGACGCCGTCGCGCGGGCTCATGAGGGCCGGGCGGAGGCCGGCAGCAGGGCCGGTCGTACCTGCTTCGCCCTCGTTCTGCCTCTTACGGACGACCGCCGGGGTACCGGGCGGCCGTGAGCCGCGGAGGCGAAGGCTCCTGTACCGGAGGACCTGAGCGAGCGAAGGGCAGGCGACTCGCGCCGTCGTCTGTGCCGCCCGGCACGCTCAGCGTCGATCCGCCTCCAGGGTGACGGGCTCACGGGTCGTCCGCCGGCTCCCGGTGTCCCGGCGGGACACCGTCAGGTAACCGACGAAGCCGAGGATCGCCACGGTCCAGGACACCGTGACCGGGCCGACGCCCCAGCCGAGGCCGCCGTGGGCGTGGGACGCGGCCATCCAGTCGGCGATCGACGCGCCGAGGGGACGGGTCAGTACGTACGCCGTCCAGAACGCGGTCACCGCGCCGAGGAGGCCCATGCGGTGTGCGACGGCCGGGACCGCGATCGCCACCCCGAACAGGGCGATGGACCCCAGGTATCCCAGACCCGAGGAGGCCGTGAGGTCTCCGGCCGCGGTGCCGAGGGCGAAGGTGGCGAGAACGGCTGCCCAGTAGAAGGTCTCGCGGCGGCGGGTCCGGATGGAGTGGATCGACAGGGTGCGCTCGCACGCGTGCCACAGGGCGAAGACCGCGCCCAGGGCTATGACGAACAGGGGCGTGGACAGGGTGTAAGGGACGCCGAGAGCGACGTGGAGAACGTCGGCGGTCATCGTGCCGAACACGCTGACCATCACGATCGCCGTCCAGTAGATCCAGGCCACGTACCGGCGTACGGCGAACTGGAGGGCGAGTGAGGCGGTGAAGGCCAGACCGCCGAGGGCCACGGCCGGAACCGGTCCGAGAAGACGGGCCAGGAAGTCGGACGCGGTCTCGCCCATGCCGGTGGTGAGGACCTTGACGACCCAGAAATAGACGGTCACCTCGGGCACCTTGTTCGCGCGCTCGGCCATGCGGGCGCGAGACCGGGAAGAAGGCCGGTGACCGAGGACATGCTCTGTGCTCATGATCCGCACCCTCGCATGCCCAACTGTGCTGGTCCCAGGCCCTTTTGCCGTCGCTTTGGCAATTCCGGTGCAGGTATTTCCCCGTGTTCTTCCGGACCTGAACACAACCTGAAAGGTGCGCTGGGAATTGCTGTCGGCGCCAGGAAGGGCTGCTACCAAAGGCAGGTTCACCCGCTCCACGTCTGCGCCGCACCGCTCGCCCTCACGCGTCGGCTCGCCGCAGGCGATACGCGGCACCGGTCAGTGTCAGCGCGGTCCAGGCGAGGAGGACCAGCAGACCGGCGCCGGGTGTCAGCGTGCCGGAGTCGGGGGTGACGGCGAACATCGACGCACCCGCGTTGCTGGGCAGAAAGGGGCTGATGCCGTCACGCCACGCGCTCGGGAGCAGGGTGATCAGGCCCGGGACCAGCATCAGCGCGGCGACCAGGGCCGAGACGGCGCCGGCCACGGACCGCAGGAGGGTACCCAGAGCGGTCCCGATCACGGCGACCAGGCACAGGTACAGCCCCGCGCCCAGCAGACTCCGTACGACGCCCGCGTGCGAGAAGCCCATGGCGGCGGGCGTACCGGCGACGATCCGGCTGCCGGACAGGAAGGCCACGAACGCCCCCGCCGTCGCGACGACCAGCGCGACCAGCCCGGTCACGGCCGCCTTGGACCACAGCACCGGGAGCCGGCGCGGTACGGCGGCCAGCGTCGAGCGGATCATGCCCGTGGAGTACTCCCCGGCGGTGACCAGCACCCCGAGGACGCCCAGGGCCAACTGGGCGAAGTTCGCGCCGAAGAGGGACAGGCCCACGGCGTTCTGACGGGCGAAGTCCTGGTTCATCTGCCCGGAGCCGATCTCGGACCGGTAGCGGAACGCGGCGATCAGCCCGAAGGCGACGACGAACAACAGGCTCAGTCCGAGGACGATCCAGGAAGAGCGCAGCGAGAAGAGCTTGGCCCACTCCGAGGCGACGACACGTCGGCCGGTCACCCGGTACGCGGGACGGCCGTTCGCGGTGGACGGTGCCTCGGTGGCCGCGGTGAGGGTGCTCACGCCGGCCCCCCGGCGGCCGCGACGACCTCGGCCGGGGTGCCGTGATACTCGACGGCGTCCCTGGTCAGTTCCATGAATGCCTCCTCAAGCGAGACCTGACGCGTGTGCAGTTCGAAGAGGGCGATCCCGTGCTCGGCCGCTCTCAGACCGATGTCGCGCGCCGACAGCCCGGTCACCTGAAGCTCCTCCGCGCCGGCCTGTTCGGTGATCTCCACGCCCGGCCCCGCCAGCACGTCCCGCAGCCGCGCGGGGTCCTGCGCCGCCACCCGCACGGTGTTCCCGCCCGCCTCGCGCACGAGTTCCCGCACGGTCGTGTCGGCCAGCAGCCGGCCACGCCCGACAATGATCAAGTGGTCGGCCACCAGGGCCACTTCGCTCATCAGGTGCGAGGACACGAACACCGTGCGCCCCTCCGCCGCGAGCGAGGTCAGCAGGTTGCGGATCCAGAGCACCCCCTCGGGGTCCAGCCCGTTGACCGGCTCGTCCAGCATCACCGTCCGCGGGTCGCCCAGCAGGGCCGCGGCGATGCCGAGCCGCTGTCCCATCCCGAGCGAGAAGGCACCGGCCCGTGTCCCGGCCACGCTGCCCAGCCCGGTGACGCCGATGACCTCGTCGACGCGCCGGCGGGGGATGCCGTGGGTCAGCGCCAGCGCCCTGAGGTGCTGGTACGCCGAGCGGCCCGGGTGGACCGACCTGGCTTCCAGAAGGGTGCCGACCTCCTGGAGCGGCGCCCGGTGCTGCTCGTACCGGCGCCCGTTCACGGTGACGGTGCCGCTCGTGGGGGCGTCCAGCCCCACGATCATGCGCATGGTCGTGGACTTTCCCGCACCGTTGGGTCCCAGGAAGCCTGTCACGGTGCCTGGCTTCACGACGAAATCCAGGCCGTCCACGGCGGTTTTCTCGCCGTATCTCTTGGTGAGCTGCCGAGCGTCGATCATCGGTCCGCCGCTTTCCTCGTCTTCTTGCGGGTCGCACAAGAATTGCCGTATCCATCTGCGGATAAATCGGGCGCCAAGGAGTGGCGTCGCCCCGTTCAGGTTGCTGTCATGCGGCACGCCCGCTCGTGCTGTGCACGACGGTCGGCGGGAACTCGCGGTCGTGACCCGTGGGGACAGGAGGCTCAGCGAGCGGGCAGATCGATCGTGAAGCGGGCTCCACGTGTGCAGCCGGAGTCGTGGGAGACCTCGCCGCCGACGGAGCGGGCCAGTCGTCTCGCGAGGGGCAGCCCCAGGCCCGCGCCGTCGTGCCCGTCGTCCCGGTCGGCGCGCCGGCCGGGAGTGAACAGGTCGCCCACGAAGTGCTCGGGTACACCAGGACCGTCGTCGGTGACGTTGACGCGGACGCCGTCGGCCGTCCGGCGCGCCGACACCGTCACGCCCGCGCGGGCGT
>NZ_MUNH01000359.1:0-11493 GCF_002154615.1 Streptomyces recifensis | reverse complement strand
CACCCACGAGAGCGGAACCACCGGAGGAATAGTCCGATGGTTCACAGCGTCCTCGCTGTGTTTTTTCAAAGGAACCTCGTCCCAGCAGATGCTGGAGACGGGGTATCAACTAAATCTGGCGTTGATTTTTGGCACGCTGTTGAGTTCTCAAGGAACGGTCGCTTCCTTTGTACTCACCCTCTCGGGCTTTCCTCCGGGCTTCCCTTCGGTGTTTCCGACTCTATCAGATCTTTCCGATCCGATTTCCTCGGTGCTTTCCAGTTCTTCGCTTTCGCGTTTCCCTTTCCGGCGGTTCCGACTCTATCAGATCCTTTCGGCGTCTGATTCCCAGTCAGAGGGGGTGGTCTTCCCGGCCCGCTGGGCCGTTCCGACGAGTGAGACTTTAGCGGATTCCCGGCTCCCGAGCTAATCGGGGGCTGCGTCCTTTCGAACGCGGATTCCTCATTTCGCAAATGCGCACACACGCATGCGACAGCGAGTGTCGATGAGTGGTGGGTCTTGCGAGATGGCTGTCCGGGGACCGACCGGAGTCGGCGCTCACGTCGGACAGCTCGGAGTACATTACGCACCCAGGGAGGGAGTGTCAACCCCCTCCATCGAGATCTTGTCGAGGTCAGTCCTTCTTGCCGGAGGCCAGCTCGCGGCTGCGGTCGCGGGCCGCTTCCAGGGCCGCGATGAGGGCCGCCCGTACCCCGTGGTTCTCCAGCTCGCGGATGGCGTTGATGGTCGTACCGGCCGGCGAGGTGACGTTCTCACGGAGCTTGACCGGATGCTCGCCGCTGTCGCGGAGCATCGTGGCGGCGCCGATCGCGGACTGCACGATCAGTTCGTGGGCCTTGTCGCGGGGCAGGCCGAGCAGGATGCCGGCGTCCGTCATGGCCTCGACCAGATAGAAGAAGTACGCCGGGCCCGAACCGGAGAGCGCCGTGCAGGCGTCCTGCTGGCCCTCGGGGACGCGGAGCGTCTGGCCCACGGCTCCGAAGATCTCCTCGGCGGTGGCGACGTGCTCCTCGGTCGCGTGGCTGCCCGGCGAGATGACGGACATGGCCTCGTCCACCAGGGCCGGGGTGTTCGTCATGACCCGGACGACCGGGGTGCCCTCGGCGAGCCGCTCCTCGAAGAACGAGGTGGGGATGCCCGCGGCGCCGCTGATGATCAGCCGGTCGGCGGGGACATGGGGGGCGAGTTCGTCCAGCAGGACGCCCATGTCCTGCGGCTTGACCGTGAGGATCAGGGTGTCGGCGCTCTTGGCGGCCTCGGTGTTGGAGACCGGGGTGACTCCGTGGCGGGCACGGAGTTCCTCGGCGCGTTCCGGGCGGCGGGCGGTGACCAGGAGGTCGGCGGGCGCCCAGCCGCCTCGGATCATCCCGCTGAGCAGGGCTTCGCCGATCTTGCCGGTGCCGAGGACTGCGACTTTCTGGCTCATGCGGTTCATCCTCGCACCGGCGACGCGGCGGGTGGGGTGTTCGTCCGGTGGGCGGACGCGGCGTCAGTCGGTGCGGCGGCGCAGGGTGGCCGCGCCGAGGGCGAGGACCAGCAGCGCGCATCCGGCGACGATGACCACGTCCCGTACGAAGACCGAGGTCAGTTCGGTGTGGTGGAGGACCTCGTTCATGCCGTCGACGGCGTAGGACATGGGCAGTACGTCGGAAACGGCCTCCAGAAGAGGGTGCATGTCCGCGCGGGGCGTGAAGAGCCCGCACAGGAGGAGCTGGGGGAAGATCACCGCCGGCATGAACTGGACCGCCTGGAACTCCGAAGCGGCGAAGGCCGAGACGAAGAGCCCGAGGGCGGTGCCGAGCAGGGCGTCCAGGAGGGCGACCAGCAGGAGCAGCCAGGGAGAGCCGGTGACGTCCAGGCCGAGGAGCCAGACGGCGAGGCCGGTGGCGAGGGCGGACTGGACGACGGCCACGGCGCCGAAGGCGAGCGCGTAGCCGGCGATGAGGTCGGCCTTGCCGAGAGGCATCGCGAGGAGGCGTTCGAGGGTGCCCGAGGTGCGCTCGCGCAGGGTCGCGATGGAGGTCACCAGGAACATCGTGATCAGCGGGAAGACGCCGAGCAGTGAGGCGCCGATGTTGTCGAAGGTGCGCGGGCTGGCGTCGAAGACGTAGCGCAGCAGGACCAGCATCAGGCAGGGGACGAGGAGCATCAGGGCGATGGTCCTGGGGTCGTGGCGGAGCTGGCGCAGGACGCGGGCCGCGGTGGCGGTGGTGTGGGCGCTGCTGAATGCGGCGGGGCTCGTCGTGCTCATCGGGTCGGCTCCTTAGTGCGGTCGTCCGCTTCGTCGACGAGGCGCAGGAAGGCGGCCTCCACGGTGTCGGTGGCGGTACGGGTGCGCAGGTTCTCGGGGGTGTCGTCGGCGAGGACGTGTCCTTCGCGCATGAGGAGGAGGCGGTGGCAGCGCTCGGCCTCGTCCATGACGTGGGAGGAGACGAGGAGGGTGGTGCCGCGGTCGGCGAGTTCGTGGAAGAGGTTCCAAAGGTCGCGGCGGAGTACGGGGTCGAGGCCGACGGTCGGTTCGTCGAGGACGAGCAGGTCGGGGGTGCCCAGGAGCGCGACGGCGAGGGAGACGCGGCTGCGCTGGCCGCCGGAGAGGTTGCCGGCCAGGGCGTGGGCGTGGGCGGTGAGGTCGACGTCGGCGATGGCGCGGGTGACGTGTTCGCGGCGGCGGTCCGCGGCGGCGCGGCCGGGGTCCAGGATCGCGGCGAAGTAGTCGAGGTTCTGCTCGACGGTGAGGTCGTCGTAGACCGAGGGGGCCTGGGTGACGTAGCCGATGCGGCTGCGCAGGGTGGGGTGTCCGGCGGGGCTGCCCAGGACGTCGAGGGTGCCGGTGACCTTGGCCTGGGTGCCGGTGATGGCGCGGATCAGCGTGGACTTGCCGCAGCCGGAGGGGCCGAGCAGGCCGGTGATCCGGCCTCGGGGGACGGTGAAGCGGAGGTCCTTCAGGACGGTTCGGGTGCCGCGTACGACGGTGAGGCCGGCGGCGCGGACGGCAGCGGGTGCCGTCGGCTGGGGTGGCTCGGGCACATTATTCATCACGTGATGAATAATGTGCCCGAGCCGGGATGCCGTCAAGGGGTGCCGTCAACGGGCCGTGTCAGGGTCGGGCCGTTTCGGCTCAGGGATGTGTCAGGGGCCGGCTCCGGGGCTGGTCAGGGGCGGATCGGGGATTCCGGGGTGGTGGCGACGAGCAGAACCACCTCGTACGTCTCCTCGACCAGGCCGTCGGGGAAGACCTTGATCAGGTGGGCGCGCTCGGCTTCGAGAAATTCGGTGCGGGCGGGCTCGGGGGCGAGGAGGAAAGCGGAATGACTGCCGATGTTGGCCAGGTGGGTGTCGAGCGGCACGTGACGGCTCCAGCGGACCGAGCGCCGGGTGAAGTCGAGCCGGCCGCTGGGATCGGCGGCGGAGACTCGGTCGGCGGCCTTGCGCTGCTCGGTGTGCACGGGCAGCCCGAGGAAGCGGGCGGCGCGCGCGGCTGCCGCGGCGATCCAGTCCACGTCGGTGGCATCGGTGTTCCACCACAGCGCGAGCGCGCCGCCCGGCCGCAGCACCCGCAGCGCCTCGGGCACCGAGCGGTCCGGGTCGGTCCAGTGCCATGCCTGGGCGTAGGTGACGAGGTCGGCGTGGGCGTCGGCCAGGGGAAGGGCGTCGCCGCTGCCCCGGACCAGTGGGATGTGCGGGTTCCGGCGGCGGAACTCGGCGGCCATACCCGCGCCCGGCTCGACGGCGAGGACGTCGGCGCCCCGCCGGTGCAGCAGCTCGCTGGCGATGCCGGTGCCCGCGCCCACGTCCACGACTCGGGCTCCGGTCAGGGGGCGGCCGGTGAGTTCCTCGACGGTGCCGAAGAGCGCGGGCGGATAGGAGGGGCGGTTCTCGGCGTACTGCGCGGCTGCCGCGTTGAAGGAGTGGGCGCGGGCGCTGGCGGTGGGGGCCTCTGGTGCGGTCATGCCGCCCATGGTGCTCGGCGCGGGGACGGTGGGGACAGTGGTTTCGGACCGGTCGCCGCGGTGCCGCCGCCGGGATCAGGCGCGGCGCTTCTTGCGCGCCTTCGCGGGGTTGCCGGTGCGCCGGGACTGGGTGCGCTCGTACTCGGCGCGGGCCGTGTCGTACTCGGTGCGGTGCAGTTTCTCGCCGGGCGCCTCGGTGAGGGAGCGGGCGGACCAGGCGAGGAGGATGCCGACGAAGCCGACGGCGAGCAGGCCGCGCAGGCGCGCCTGGCGCTCGGGGTCGGGGCGGCGGCCGAAGTTGTCCCAGGTGGTGCGGAAGGCGAGCGCACTGCATATCGCGAACATGGCGATGACCAGGACGGTCACGAAGGAGCCGGTGCCGGCGATCTGGAGGCCCTGGTAGGCGAGGCGCAGGATCAGGCAGGAGACGGCGGCCGCCGCGAGGGCGCCGAGGGCGACGGCGGCCCGCCGGACCGCATAGCCGCCGGTGTGGTCCACCCAGGTCGTGCCGAAGAAGCGGAGGGGTTCGGGGCGGGGGCCGCCCGTGGAGCCCGCCGGGGTGATGTCGGTGCCGGTCTCGTCGCTCACGCGTCGATTATGGCTCCGCCGTCCGACGGGCTCCGGGGCGGGGCGTCAGCCGCAGCGGCCGGTCACGTAGCCGTCGCTGCCGGTGTGCACATAGGCGTCGGACACGTACTCGCCGGAGCCGATGTTGTCCCAGATGTTGGAGGTGCCGTACGGGCCGGTCACCGTGGTGCCGGGCGTCTGGCAGTAGATGGTGACGCTGGAGCCGGCGGGCAGCGTGCGGACGATGCCGTAGCCGGTGCCGGGGCCGCTGCGGACGTTCAGAGTGACACCCGGTGCGATCGGGAAGCGGGGCGCGGAGGCCGTGGCGGTGGTGGCCGCCGGTTCGGCCAAAATCGTGGGCGCGTGGTCGTCGGACATGAGATACCTCCCCCGTGACACCCCGTGACGGCCACGGGGTGGTGACGCCGCTCGCCGGGCATCGCGTGACGGTGCCGGACGGGCGGGCGGGCCGCGGCTGCGCCGCGACTCGCAGGCGGAGGTTAGCAAGCCGCCTCGGTCTCGTACGGGCAATCGAATAGGCTCCCTTCGTCGCGCGCGCGGCCGATGAGCACGGGGGTGGTCCATGGCGCCACGGCACAGCACCGGAGCCGGCGCGGAAGCGGAACTTCCGGAGTACGCCGGTCACTACCGGCTGGAGTCGCGGCTCGGTTCCGGCGGGATGGGCGTGGTGCATCTGGCCCGCAGCGCCTCCGGGATGCGGGTGGCGGTGAAGGTGGTGCACGCGGAGTTCGCGCGGGACCCGGAGTTCAGGGGGCGGTTCCGGCAGGAGGTGGCGGCCGCGCGGCGGGTGAGCGGTGCCTTCACCGCGCCGGTGGTGGACGCGGACCCGGAGGCGGCGCGCCCGTGGATGGCGACGCTGTTCATCCCCGGGCCGACGTTGTCGCAGCAGGTGAAGCGGAACGGTCCGATGGAGCCCGCGCAGGTGCGGCGGCTGATGGCCGGGCTCGCCGAGGCGCTGAGGGACATCCACCGGGTCGGTGTGGTGCACCGGGATCTCAAGCCGGGGAACGTGCTGCTGGCCGAGGACGGCCCGAAGGTGATCGACTTCGGGATCTCCCGACCGAAGGACAGCGAACTGCGCACCGAGACGGGGAAGTTGATCGGTACGCCGCCGTTCATGGCGCCGGAGCAGTTCCGGCGGCCTCGGGAGGTGGGGCCGGCGGCGGACGTGTTCGCGCTCGGGTCGGTGATCGTGCACGCGGCGACCGGGCGGGGGCCGTTCGACTCGGACAGTCCGTATGTCGTGGCCTATCAGGTGGTGCACGACGAGCCGGAGCTGGCCGGGGTGCCGGCTGGGCTCGCGCCGCTGGTGCGGCGCTGTCTGGCGAAGGAGCCGGAGGACCGGCCGACGCCGGACGAGCTGATGCTGGCGCTGCGTTCGGTGGCGGCGTCGTACGACACGCAGGCGTTCATACCGGCGCAGCGGGAGGGAGCGGCGGACGGGGATGAGGCTGCCCCGCCGAGAGAGGAGGCCGGTGCCGCGCCCGAGCCGGCCCCGCCGAAGCGGTTTCGGTGGCGTGGGCGGGCGGTGCTGGCAGCGACCGCCGCGGTGCTGGCCGTCGGCGGGGTGGTGGCCTCGGTGCAGTGGGCCGGAGCCGGGCAGGGGGCGCGGCCGCAGGCGGTTCCGGCGGTGACGGCGGCCGGGTTCGACGGGTGGCGGTCCGCGGCGGTGGCCGGCGTGCCCGGCGCGCCCCGGTGCGTGTTCGGCGCGGGCGACTTGCTGTGCACGGCGGACGGGGCGGTCTTCGCGCTGGACCCGGTGAAGGGGTCCGTGGTGTGGCGGCGGACGTTCGCCGGGGCCTTGTGGAGTGATCCGCCGGTGCTGTCGGGCGGGGCACTGCGGCTGCGGAACCAGAGCGGGCGGCTCACGGCGCTCGATCCGGGCACGGGGCGTACGCGCGGGGAGCGGAAGCTGACCGGGGACACCGGGACGCGGTACATCGGGGACACGCTGGTGACGACCCGTTCGGACGGGGTGGTCATGGGCGCGGAGAGTGGTTCGGGGAAGGAGAGGTGGCGGCTGCCGTTGCCGGACGGGACCCGGCCGCGGATCGACGCCTTCGGCGCCGGGAGCGACGGGTACGCGACGGTGACCTCGGCGGACGGGCGGAGCACCCGGGTCACGGCGTTCGATCCGGTGTCGGGGGCGGTGCGGTGGGGCGAGCGGATGTCCGGCATGGTCGAACCGGTGGGCGCGGAGCGCGGGTTCGTGTACCTCCTCGACGAGGACCCGGTGTACGGGGACACCAGGGGGCTGGTGCGGTACGAGGTGAAGTCGGGGGCGACGCGCCGGGTTCCGCTGCTGGGGCCGCGGACGGACGCTCAGGCCACCGTGCGGGACGGGGTGGTGTACCTGCTCGCGGCCAACGGGGGGCTGGACGCGGTGGACCTGGCGGCCGGCAAGCCGTTGTGGCACCTGGAGACGACGGTGAGCCGGGGTTCGGTGCCGGTGACGGACGGGCGGCGGGTGTACTTCTCGGCTGCCGACGGGCGGCTGCTCGCGGTGGACGCCCGCCGGGGCACCCTCGCGGGCCAGACCCGTCCCCGGCTCGGCGCTCGTGCGGACCGGGTGACGGCGGGGCTGCCGACGCCGGTGCTGGCGTTGGGCCATGTGTACGCGGGGGCGCCGGACGGGTCGGTGTTCGCGGTGGACACGGGTGATCCGGCGGCCTGGTGAGCGTGGAGCGCACCGGCCGCCGGAAGGCCCGAGGGGGTCAGCCCAGGAGGGAGACGTCGCGGACGGCGCCCCTGTCGGCGCTGGTGGCCATGGCCGCGTAGGCGCGCAGGGCGACGGAGACCTTGCGGGTGCGGTTGGCGGGGGCGTAGACGCCGTTCAACTCGGCTTCGCGGCGGGCGAGTTCGGCGTCGTCCACCAGGAGGTCGATGGTGCGGCCCGGGATGTCGATGCGGATGCGGTCGCCGTCCTGGACCAGGGCGATGGTGCCGCCGGAGGCCGCTTCGGGGGAGGCGTGGCCGATGGAGAGGCCCGAGGTGCCGCCGGAGAAGCGGCCGTCGGTGATCAGGGCGCAGGTCTTCCCGAGGCCACGGCCCTTGAGGTACGAGGTCGGGTAGAGCATCTCCTGCATGCCGGGGCCGCCCTTGGGGCCCTCGTAGCGGATGACGACCACGTCGCCGTCCTTGACCTCCTGGGTGAGGATGCGCTGGACGGCCTCCTCCTGGGACTCGCAGACCACGGCGGGCCCCTCGAAGGTCCACACCGACTCGTCGACGCCCGCGGTCTTCACCACGCAGCCGTCGACGGCGAGGTTGCCCTTGAGGACGGCGAGGCCGCCGTCCTTGGAGTAGGCGTGCTCGGCGGAGCGGATGCAGCCGCCCTCGGCGTCCTCGTCCAGGGAGTCCCAGCGCTCGGACTGGGAGAAGGCCTCGGCGGAGCGGACGCAGCCGGGGGCCGCGTGCCACAGCTCGACCGCCTCGGCGGACGGGGAGCCGCCGCGCACGTCCCAGGTCTTCAGCCAGTCGGCCAGCGACGGGCTGTGGACGGAATGCACGTCCTCGTTGAGGAGCCCCGCGCGGTGCAGTTCGCCGAGGAGGGCGGGGATGCCGCCGGCGCGGTGCACGTCCTCCATGTAGTACGTGCGGTTCTTCGCCACGTTGGGCGCGACCTTGGCGAGACACGGGACGCGGCGGGAGACGGCGTCGATCTCGGGGAGGCCGAAGGGGACGCCCGCCTCCTGGGCGGCGGCCAGCAGGTGCAGGATCGTGTTGGTGGAGCCGCCCATGGCGATGTCCAGCGCCATCGCGTTCTCGAAGGCCGCGAAGGAGGCGATGGAGCGGGGCAGGACGGTGTCGTCGTCCTGCTCGTAGTACCGGCGGGTGATGTCCATGACCGTGCGGGCGGCGTCCTCGTAGAGGGCGCGGCGGGCGGTGTGGGTGGCGAGGACCGAGCCGTTGCCGGGCAGGGAGAGGCCGATGGCCTCGGTGAGGCAGTTCATCGAGTTGGCGGTGAACATGCCGGAACAGCTGCCGCAGGTCGGGCAGGCGTTCTCCTCGATGCGGAGGATGTCCTCGTCGGAGATCTTGTCGTTGACCGCGTCGGAGATCGCGTCGACCAGGTCCAGCGTGCGCACGGTGCCGTCGACCAGGGTGGCGCGGCCGGACTCCATGGGCCCGCCGGAGACGAACACGGTCGGGATGTTCAGCCGCAGCGCGGCCATCAGCATGCCCGGAGTGATCTTGTCGCAGTTGGAGATGCAGACCAGGGCGTCGGCGCAGTGGGCCTCCACCATGTACTCCACCGAGTCCGCGATCAGGTCACGGGAGGGCAGGGAGTAGAGCATGCCGCCGTGGCCCATGGCGATGCCGTCGTCCACGGCGATGGTGTTGAACTCGCGCGGGATGCCGCCCGCGGCCGTGATCGCCTCGCTGACGATGCGGCCGACCGGCTGGAGGTGGGTGTGCCCGGGGACGAACTCGGTGAAGGAGTTGGCGACCGCGATGACGGGCTTGCGGCCGATGTCCGCACCCGGTACACCCGAGGCACGCATAAGGGCGCGGGCGCCCGCCATGTTGCGGCCGTGGGTGACTGTGCGGGACCTCAGCTCGGGCATCGTCGCTCGCTCCTTCGTGAGAAGTCGGGTCAGAGAGACTTCTGACTGATGCCGAGCGTACGCCGGTCATCCACGGGGCGGGACGAAGTGTCCGGAATCCGGGACGGACGTCTTGGCCGCCGGGCTCCGCCGCGCCCCCGCGCCGCTCTCCCGCCGCGCCCGCGCCTCACTCCCCCGTGAGGTGTCCCTGCACCACCGGTGCCAGCCGGGCCACGATCCGCTCCAGGTCGGCCGAGGCCAGCGGCTCCACCTTGATCACGTAGCGCAGCATTGCCGTGCCGACCAGTTGCGCGGCGGCCAGCTCGACCCGCAGCTCGGCGTCCGGCACGTCCAGGCGCCCGGCGATGCGCAGCAGGAGCTGGGCGGAGATCAGCCGGCGGAAGACGGCGGCGGCGGTGTCGTTGTTGACGGCGGAGCGGACGATGGCCAGCAGCGGCGTACGGGTGGCGGGGTTCTCCCACAGGCCCAGCACGAACCGGGTCAGCCGCTCCCCCACGGAGTCCAGCGGGCCCTCGGCGATCGCGGCCGGCGCCGCGAGGGCGGGCGCGAAGGCGACCGAGACGGCGGCCTCGAAGACCTGCTCCTTGGTGCCGAAGTAGTGGTGGACGAGCGCGGAGTCGACCCCGGCGGCCTTGGCGATGCCGCGTACGGAGGTCTTCTCGTAACCGCGTTCGGAGAACTCCTCGCGGGCGGCGCCGAGGATGCGGTCGCGGGTGTCGCCGGACTCGGCGCGCGGGGGCCGTCCCCGGCGTCGCGCGGTGGGCTCGCTCACGGCCGGGGCACCCGCGAGGTGGCCGCGAGGTGGCGGCGGGTGAAGGCGAGGGCCTCGGCGAGGTCGGCCTCGCGTTCAGCGCTGGACATGGCCCGGCGGGTGTTGACCTCGATGACGACATGGCCGTCGAAGCCGGTGCGGGCGAGCCGGTCCAGCAGCTCGGCACACGGCTGGGTGCCGCGGCCGGGCACCAGGTGCTCGTCCTTGGCGGAGCCCCGGCCGTCGGCGAGGTGGACGTGGCCGAGCCGGTCGCCCATGCGGTCGATCATCCCGAGGGCGTCGGTGCGGGCGGTCGCGGTGTGGCTGAGGTCGATCGTGAAGTGCCGGTAGTCGTCCTTGGTGACGTCCCACTCGGGGGCGTAGGCGAGCAGTTCGCGGTCGCGGTAGCGCCAGGGGTACATGTTCTCCACGGCGAACCGCACGTCGGTCTCGTCGGCCATGCGCCAGATGCCGTCGACGAACTCGCGGGCGTACTGCCGCTGCCAGCGGAAGGGCGGGTGGACGACGACGGTGGAGGCGCCCAGCTTCTCGGCGGCCGAGCGCGCGCGGCGCAGCTTGGTCCAGGGATCGGTGGACCACACCCGCTGGGTGATCAGCAGGCAGGGCGCGTGCACGGCGAGGATCGGCACGCCGTGGTGGTCGGAGAGGCGGCGCAGCGCCTCGATGTCCTGGCTGACGGGGTCGGTCCACACCATGACCTCGACGCCGTCGTAGCCGAGGCGCGCGGCGATCTCGAAGGCCGTCGCCGTCGACTCCGGGTAGACCGAGGCCGTCGACAGGGCGACCTTTACGTCCCTTGGTTCAGCCACGGAGACACCTTACGGGGTGGGGTACCGGGGACGAGGGGTGTCCACGGGCCGGTGTGAGCTTCGCCATCGCGGCCCGCGTGGGGCTCACGCCGAGCCCATGTGGTCCAGGCGCCGCAGGATCACGCCCTCGCGCAGCGCCCACGGGCAGATCTCCAGGCTCTCCACGCCGAACAGGTCCATCGCGCCCTCGGCCACCAGCGCGCCGGCGAGGATCTGCCCGGCCCGCCCCTCGGAGACACCGGGCAGCTCGGCGCGCTGCGCCGCGGACATCGCGGCGAGCCGGGGCACCCATGCCTCCAGCGACTCCCGCTTCAGCTCGCGCTGTACGTAGAGGCCGTCGGCGTCCCGCGCGGCGCCCGCTATCCGGGCGAGCTGCTTGAAGGTCTTGGAGGTGGCGACGACATGGTCCGGGGCGCCGAACCGGCTGAACTCGCCGACGGTGCGGGCGATCTCCGCGCGCGCGTGGCGGCGCAGCGCGCGCACCTCGTCCGGCGTCGGCGGGTCCTGGCGCAGCCAGCCCGCGGTGAGGCGGCCGGCGCCGAGCGGCAGGGAGGCGGCCGCGTCGGGCTCCTCGTCGATGCCGTAGGCGATCTCCAGCGAGCCGCCGCCGATGTCGAGGACGAGCAGCTTGCCCGCGGACCAGCCGAACCAGCGGCGGACGGCGAGGAAGGTGAGCCGGGCCTCCTCGGCGCCACTGAGCACCTGGAGGCGGACGCCGGTCTCGTCGGCGACGCGCGCCAGGACGTCGTCGGCGTTGCGGGCCTCGCGCACGGCGGAGGTGGCGAACGGCAGCAGGTCCTCCACGC
>NZ_MUNH01000358.1:0-13455 GCF_002154615.1 Streptomyces recifensis | reverse complement strand
GTAGAAACCGAGGGCCCGGGACCTCGGCCTCACCGCCGTCGACCTGCACGCCCAGACCCGGGCCCTCGGTTTCTACGAGCGCCTCGGCTACACCGCGTACGGGCCGGAGTTCCAGGACGCCCAGATCGCGCACCGGGCGATGCGCCGCCCGCTCGGGCCCGCGTAGGACTGCCGTCCGAGCGCGGGCCGTTGACCGGGCTTTTCCGGCCGGCGTGGCAGGCTGGAGGCTTGCGGTGATCGTTTACCTCCGGAGCGCGCTACGTGGATCAGCTGGCCCTGTTGTTCGTGATCCTGCTCGCCGCCCTGGTGAGTGTGCCGGTGGGCGAGTACTTCAATCTTCCCGCGCCGGTGCTGATGACGGTGTTCGGCGGGGTGCTCGCCGTGCTGCCCTTCGTGCCCAACGTCGACATCCCGCCCGACCTGATCCTGCCCGCCCTGCTGCCGCCGCTGCTCTACGCGGCCGTACGGCGCACCTCCTGGCGGCAGTTCGCCGCGAACCTCCGGCCGATCTTCCTGCTGGCCGTCGCCCTGGTCTTCGTGACCACGATCTGCGTGGCCGCGGTCGCGCACGCCATAGTGCCGGGCCTGCCGGTCGCCGCCGCCGTCGCCCTGGGCGCGCTGATCGCCCCGCCGGACCCGGTCGCCGCGACCGCCGTCGCCGGTCAGCTGGGCCTGCCGCGGCGCCTGGTGTCCATCCTGGAGGGCGAGGGGCTGTTCAACGACGTCACCGCGATCGTGCTGTACCACGTGGCCATCGCCGCCGCGATCAGCGGTGAGTTCTCGCCCTGGGAGGCCGGGCTTGACCTGGTGCTCTCCGCGGTCGTCGCCGTCGCCGTCGGCCTCGCGCTCGGCTGGGGCGCCAACAAGCTGATGTCCCTGCTGGGCGACGCCACCCTCCAGATCGGTCTCTCCCTGCTGGTGCCGTACGCCTCCTACGTACTGGCCGAGGAACTGCACGGCTCGGGTGTGCTCGCGGTGCTCACCACCGCCCTGTTCCTCTCCGAGTACGCCACCGACGCCGACGACGTGATGACCCGGCTGGCCGGGCACACCTTCTGGGACATCATCGACACCCTCGTCACCGGCGTCGCCTTCGGGCTGATCGGCCTAGAACTGCACAACGCGGTGCGCACCGCCTCCGGCCGCTGGGCCGAGCTGCTCGGCTGGGCGGCGGCGGTCGCGGCCGTGGTGATCCTGGTCCGGCTGCTGTGGCTGCTGCCGGCGACCTGGCTGACCAAACGGCTGCACGCCCGGCGGGACATCGACGAGGAGATCCCGGTCGGCTGGCGCGAGACCGTGGTGATGTGGTGGTCCGGGATGCGCGGGGTGGCCTCGGTCGCGCTGGCCCTCGCCGTGCCGCTCACCACCAAGGACGGCAGCCCCTTCCCGGACCGGGACATCATCATCTTCATCGCCTTCGGGGTGATCATCGCCACCCTGGTGCTCCAGGGGCTCACCCTGCCCTCGCTGGTGCGCAGGCTCGGGGTGCGGGCCGACTCCGAGCGGGAGAAGGACTTCGAGAAGGAGCTGGCGGTCCGCGCGACCAAGGCGGCGCGGCGCAAGCTGCGGGAGATCGAGCAGGTCGAGGACCTCCCCGAGGAGCTGTCCGAGCAGATGCTCCGGCGCGCCTTCGACATCGGCATCCGCATCAGCCCCGACATGGGCGAGGAGGAGCGCCGGGAGGCCCACCACAAGCGGGCCCGGCGCCTGAAGCGGGTGCGGCAGATCCAGTCGGAGATGATGAGCGCCGCCCGCCACGAGGTGCTCGCGGCGCGCAGCGAGCCGGGGGCGGACCCGGAGATCGTGGACCGCGTACTGCGCCATCTCGACGTACGCAGCCTGCGCTGAGCCGCCCCCGGCTTCTTCCTCGGGGCTCCCTAGACCCGGCCGGTGCGCGGGAAGTCGTACGCCTTGCGCAGGGTGGCCCGGTCCGGGGAGGGGATCTGGTACGGGGCCTTCACCGCGTCGGAGGTGTTGACGCGGGGGAGCGCGTAGGGGTGCTCGGCGGAGAGCCAGGCGATCAGCTGCTCGCGGACCGTGACCCGGACCGTCCAGATGTCGTCCGCGTCCTTCGCGGTCACCAGGGCGCGCACCTCGATGGTGTTCGGGGTCGTGTCGGTCACCACCAGGCCGTAGGCACGTCCGTCCCAGGCGGGGCAGTGGCGCAGGATGTCGCGGAGCTTCTCCCGCATCGCCTCCACCGGCGCGCTGTGGTCGAGGTACCAGAAGACGGTGCCGGTCATCTGCGGGGTGCCGCGCGACCAGTTCTCGAACGGGCGCGAGGTGAAGTAGGAGACCGGCATGGTGATCCGGCGCTCGTCCCAGGTCCGTACCGTCAGGAAGGTCAGGGTGATCTCCTCGACGGTGCCCCACTCGCCGTCCACCACCACGGTGTCGCCGATGCGCACCATGTCGCCGAAGGCGATCTGCAGCCCGGCGAACAGGTTGGCCAGCGTCGACTGGGCCGCGACACCGGCCACGATGCCGAGGATGCCGGCCGAGGCCAGCAGCGAGGCACCGGCCGCGCGCATCTCCGGGAACGTCAGCAGCATCGCCCCCACCGCGACCACCCCGACCGTCGCCGACACCACCCGCATGATCAGCGTGACCTGGGTGCGCACCCGGCGTACCCGCGCGGCGTCCCGGTGCATCCGGGCGTACCGGCTGTACGAGGTCTCCACCACGGCGCCCGCGATGCCGATCACGAGCCACGCGGTGGACCCGATCAGCACCAGGGTCAGGGCCTGGCCGATGCCGATCAGGTGGCCGCGCAGCCACGGCACCTGGGCGTAGGACCCTCTGAGCAGGGCGGCGAGCAGGACGAGCTGGTAGGGGATGCGGCAACGGCGCAGCAGGTCCCACAGCGGGGTCTCGCCGTGCCGTTCGTCGGCCTTGCGCAGCAGCAGATCGGTGGCCCAGCCGAGCAGCACGGTGAGCGCGACGGCACCGCCGACCACGGCCAGGGGCCGGATGACGTTCTCCATGAGGGGGAACGTAACCGCGTGGCGGCGGCATGAACCTGTGTGTTCGGTCTCGTGCTGGGTAGACGGGCCCGCGCCGGTAACGCCCTGACCTGGTGCGGCTGGCACCATGGGGGGCATGAACATCATGCTCTTTCACTCGGCCTACGGGCTCACCCCCGCGGTGCGCGACGCGGCGGACCGGCTGCGCGCGGCCGGGCACGAGGTGTGGACGCCGGACCTCTTCGAGGGCCGCACCTTCGACTCGGTCGAGGAAGGCATGGAGTACCAGCAGTCCGTGGGCAAGGAGGAGCTGCTCAAGCGGGCCGTGCTGGCCGTCGCCCCCTACTCCGACCGCGGGCTCGTCTACTCGGGGTTCTCGCTCGGCGCCTCGGTCGCGCAGACCCTGGCCCTGGGCGATGACAAGGCGCGCGGGCTGCTGCTTCTCCAGGGCACCTCGGACATCGCGCCGAACGCCTTCACGGACGAGCTGCCGGTGCAGCTGCACGTGGCCGAGCCGGACCAGTTCGAGACGGACGACTGGCTGAGCGCCTGGTACCTCCAGATGGGCCGCACCGGCGCGGACGTCGAGGTCTACCGCTACCCCGGCGCGGGTCACCTCTACATGGACCGCGACCTGCCCGACTACGACGCCGAGGCCGCCGAGGCCACCTGGCGGGTGGCGCTCGGCTTCCTCGAGAGCCTCTAGCCCTGGGCGGCTACACGGGCGTGTAGCTCCGTTCGACCTTCTGCGTCCCGCTGCGGGTGCGGTACGAACGCGCCCACGCCGAGCTCGCGCCGGGGTTCGCACGGTCGGAGATCACGTAGTAGTCCATCTGCGCGCGCTCGGCGGTGATGTCGAGCACGCCGTAGCCGTGGCGGTCGGTGTCGACCCAGTGGACGTGCCGGTTGGCGGCCTGGATGACCGGCGCGGCGACGGCGGAGACGGTGCCCTGGGGGACCTTCACGATGTCGTCGAGGTTGTCCGAGGTGAGCGAGGTGACCACGAACTCGGTGGCAGCCGACGCCGACAGCGGGTAGGTGCCCGCGTCGTAGGGCACGTCGTTGGCCCACGCCATGTGGATGTCACCGGTGAGGAAGACGGTGTTGCCGATGGCGTTGGCCTTGAGGTGGGCCAGGAGTTCGCGCCGGTCGTCGGTGTAGCCGTCCCACTGGTCGGTGTTGACGGCGATGCCCTCCTGCGGCAGCCCGAGCAGCTTCGCCAGCGGCCGGAGCAGATCGGCGGAGAGCGCGCCCACCGCGAACGGCGAGATCATCACCGAGTTGCCGACCAGCCGCCACTTGGTGTCCGAGGCCTTCAACCCGGCCTTGAGCCAGTCCAGTTGGGCCCGCCCGGTGAGCGTGCGGTCCGGGTCGTCCACCGAGCCGGAGGCGGTCGCCGCCTGCTGGGAGCGGAACGAGCGCAGGTCCAGCAGGGACAGGTCGGCCAGCTTGCCGAAGCGCAGCCTGCGGTAGGTGGTGCCCGCGACGGCCGGGCGGACCGGCATCCACTCGAAGTACGCCTGCTTCGCGGCCGCCTGGCGGTCCGCCCACGCGCCCTCGGCGCCCTCGGTGTGGTTGACCGCGCCGCCCGACCAGTCGTTGTCCGCGAACTCGTGGTCGTCCCAGATGGCGACGACCGGCGCGGCCAGGTGCAGCGCCTGGAGGTCGGGGTCGGTCTTGTAAGTGGCGTGCCGTATCCGGTAGTCGGCCAGGGTGAGGATCTCGTGCGCGGGGGAGTGCGGGCGCACCACGGTGCCCCGCGTGCCGTACTCGCCGGTGCCGTACTCGTAGATGTAGTCGCCCAGGTGCAGCCAGGCGTCGAGGTCGCCGCGGGCCGCGAGGTGGCGGTAGGGGCTGAAGTAGCCCGCCTCCCAGTTGGCGCAGGAGACCACGCCGAAGCGCAGGCCCGGTACGGCCGCGTCGGGGGCGGGCGCGGTGCGGGTGCGGGCCACCGGGGACTCGGCGCCGCCGCTGGTGAAGCGGAACCAGTAGTCGGTGCCCGGCTGGAGCCCCCGGATGTCGGCCTTCACGGTGTGGTCGGTGGCCGCCGTGGCGGTGGTGGAGCCGGTGGCGACGACGTCGGTGAACGCCTTGTCGCGGGCGACGGCCCAGCCGACCTCGGTGTCCGGGCCGATCCCGGAGCCGGGCAGTGCCTCGGGCACGGGGGTCACCCGGGTCCAGAGCAGGATGCCGTCGGGCAGCGGGTCGCCGGAGGCGACGCCGTGCCGGAAGACGGGGGCCGCGGTGGCGGCGCGCGCCGGGAGGGCCGCGGCGAGCGGCCCGGCCAGGACGGCGCCGGCCGCCGCGGCCTTGACGACCGTACGGCGGCTGGGCGCAAGGGTGTTGCGGGCCGGTACGGCCTCGAGGGATCTGTGGGGTCTGGTCACGGCCGATCAGGTTACTGATCGGTAAGCCCGAAGAGCGGGCGAACCCCGAAAGTTCGCCCGCTCTTCACGCGGTGCCTCGCACCGCGAAGGGCTCAGCCCTTGAGGGCCTTGGTGATCGCGGTGACGTACTCGCCCTGCGTCATCGGCGCGTTCTGGCCGTCGGAGCCGGTGACCTTCTTGCCGTCCATCAGCAGCGTCGGCGTGCCCTGGAAGCCGTACTTCTTGCCGTCGGTGTTGAACTTGTCGCTCATCACCAGCGCCCACTTGTCGTAGGTGCCGTCCTTCACGGCCTTCCGGAAGGACGCGTTGCCCTTGAGCGCGGGCACGGTGTCCGCCACCTTGATCAGGTAGTCGTCGCTCTTGAACTTGTCGTCCTGCTCGTCGGGGTGGTACTTCGCCGAGTACAGCGCCGCCTTGTACTTGAGGAACGCCTCCGGGTCGACGTTCAGGGCCGCGCCGAGCGCGCTGAGCGCGTTCTTGGAGCCCTCGCCCGGGATGTTGTTGTCGATGAAGGTCGCGCCGACGTACTGGATCTTGTACTTGCCGTCCGCGACGTCCTTGTCCACCGTGGCGCCGGACGCCTGCTCGAACTGGGCGCAGACCGGGCAGCGCGGGTCCTCGTACATGGTGAGGGTCTTCTTCGCGGTGTCCTTGCCGATGACGACCGTCGTGCCGTCCTTGCCCGTGGTGTGGGCGGGCTTGACCAGGGTGGCCTTCTTCGCCGCCTCCCAGCCGCTCGGCTTGTTGTTCTGGACGACCGCGTAACCTATGCCGCCCGCGGCGGCGAGGACCGCCACCACCGACAGGCCGACGATCGCCTGGCGCTTCACCTTGTCCCGCTTGGCCTGGCGCTCGCGCTCCTCGCGCAGCCGCTCACGCGCCGCCGTCTTCGCCGCCTGGGTGTTCCGCTTGCTCATGTTGGTGATCTCCATAGGGGACGCGCACATGCCGAATCCGAGGTAGGTGTGCGCGGGATATGTGTGGGGAACGGGGTCGTGCCCGGTGTCGCTCAGCGGTGGGCGAGCGCGGGGGAGCACGGCGGTCCGCGCCGTCCCAGAGAGTGCGCGAGGAGCAGGGCGGCCCGCGCGGCGGCCGGGCGCGGCGCCGGGCCGGGCATCCGGCGGGCCGGGGCCGGCCGGACCGCACCGGCGGCCACCGCCAGCAGCAGCGGCCGGAACGTGGTCGCCGCGACGGCCCCCACCAGCCCGGCCAGGGCCCGCTCGCCCCGGCGCAGCCAGGCGGCGGCCAGCAGCCCCACCCCGATGTGCGCGGCGAGCAGCAGCCAGGAGGCGGCCGGGTCGGTGTGCGCGAGCAGCGCGCCCGCGCGGTCCGGGGAGCCGGGGACACGGGCCAGCGGGCCGCCCACGGCGCCGCCCCGGCACAGCAGGTCCAGGCCCACCGCGTGCAGCGGGCCGGTGACCGGGCCGCCGGCCCGGCCGTAGCAGGCGTGCTGCCCGGTGGTGAACACGGTGTCGGCGGCCAGCTCCAGCGGGACCAGCAGGGCCGCGATCGGGCCGAAGCCGCGCTCCCGGCCCGCCAGCGCGTACGCGGCGGTGAACACCCCGGCGGCGACCGCGAGGACGGTCGCCGCCGGCAGCGGGGACCGCGACAGCAGCACGTGCGACGCGGTGCTGAGCGTCACGGTGAAGGCCGTGAACAGCGCCGCGCGCACGGCTCTGAGCTGGGTCCCGGATATGTCCATAGCGAGAGGAGAGTGTGTCACGGACCGCTGTGAGACACCCGTAAAGGGTGGGCGGCGGTCACAGCCCCGGAATCCGGCCGTTGCGGAACAGGTCCAGGAACGTCTGGTGGTCCGCGCGGGCCCGGGCGCCGTAGCTGTGCGCGAAGTCCACCAGCAGGGGCGCGAACCCCTCCTCGTCACCCGCGATGGCGGCGTCGATGGCCCGCTCGGTGGAGAACGGCACCAGGGACTCGCCCGAGGTGGTCTCGTCCGCCGCCGCGTGCATGGTGGCCGTGGCCCGGCCGAGGTCGGCCACGACGGCCGCGATCTCCTCCGGGTCGTCGATGTCGCTCCAGTCCAGGTCGACCGCGTACGGCGAGATCTCGGCGACCAGCTGGCCCGCGCCGTCCAGCTCGGTCCAGCCCAGCCACGGGTCGGCGTGCGACTGCAGGGCGCGCTGGGAGATCACCGTGCGGTGGCCCTCGTGCTGGAAGTAACCGGCGATGGCCGGGTCCGTGATGTGCCGGGAGACGGCCGGGGTCTGCGCCTGCTTGATGTAGATCACCACATCGTTCTCCAGCGCGTCCGTCGCCCCCTCCAGCAGAATGTTGTACGAGGGCAGCCCGGCCGAGCCGATGCCGATGCCCCGCCGCCCCACGACGTCCTTGACCCGGTACGACTCCGGGCGCGCCAGCGAGGTCTCCGGGAGCGTCTCCAGGTAGCCGTCGAAGGCGGCCAGCACCTTGTACCGGGTGGCCGCGTCCAGCTCGACCGAGCCGCCGCCCGGCGCGAACCGGCGCTCGAAGTCGCGGATCTCGGTCATCGACTCCAGCAGCCCGAACCGGGTCAGCGAGCGGGCGTCGCGCAACACGTCCAGCAGCGGGCCCTGGGCGGTGTCCAGGGTGAAGGGCGGCACCTCGTCGTCCTTGGCCCCGGTGGCCAGGGCGCGGATGCGCTCGCGGTAGGCGACCGCGTAGACCGTCACCAGCTCGGTGATCTGCTCGTCGCTGAGCGCCTTGGCGTACCCGATCAGCGCGATGGAGGCGGCGAAGCGCTTGAGGTCCCAGGTGAAGGGGCCGACGTACGCCTCGTCGAAGTCGTTGACGTTGAAGACCAGGCGGCCGTTGGAGTCCATGTAGGTGCCGAAGTTCTCGGCGTGCAGGTCACCGTGCACCCACACCCGCGAGGTGCGCTCGTCCAGGTACGGGCCGCCCCGCTTCTCGGCGTCCAGGTCGTGGTAGAAGAGGCCCGCCGTGCCCCGGTAGAAGGCGAAGGCGCTCGCGGCCATCTTGCGGAACTTCACCCGGAAGGCGGCCGGGTCCGCGGCCAGCAGCCGCCCGAAGGCGGTGTCGAAGACGGCGAGGATCTCCTCGCCGCGCTGCTCGTCACTGAGCTGGGAAACCGGCATCGCGGGGTGCCTCCTGGTGCGGGATCGTGCGTGAGGTGTGCGGGAACACGGGAGGAGCCCTGCCGCCGTGCCCCCCGTCCACAACGGGCGACGCCGCGCCGGAGTGCCCGGTTCCCACCTGAAGGTACGCGGACCGGGCCCGGCGGTGTCAGTGCCGGGGCATAGACTTCCTCGCTGTCCCCTTCTTGTTCATCCGGAGGCCGAAACCGTGTCGAAGCCGCCCTTCACGCACCTGCACGTCCACACCCAGTACTCGCTGCTGGACGGTGCCGCGCGGCTCAAGGACATGTTCAACGCCTGCAATGAGATGGGCATGACGCACATCGCCATGTCCGACCACGGCAACCTGCACGGGGCGTACGACTTCTTCCACTCCGCGAAGAAGGCCGGGATCACCCCGATCATCGGGATCGAGGCGTATGTCGCCCCCGAGTCCCGGCGCAACAAGCGCAAGATCCAGTGGGGCCAGCCGCACCAGAAGCGGGACGACGTCTCCGGCTCCGGCGGTTACACCCACAAGACGATGTGGGCGGTGAACAGGACCGGCCTGCACAACATCTTCCGGCTGTCCTCCGACGCGTACGCCGAGGGCTGGCTGCAGAAGTGGCCCCGGATGGACAAGGAGACCATCTCCAAGTGGTCCGAGGGGATCGTGGCCTCCACCGGCTGCCCCTCCGGCGAGGTGCAGACCCGTCTCCGGCTCGGCCAGTTCGACGAGGCCCTGAAGGCCGCCTCCGACTACCAGGACATCTTCGGCAAGGACCGGTACTTCCTGGAGCTGATGGACCACGGCATCGACATCGAGCACCGGGTCCGCGACGGCCTGCTGGAGATCGGCAAGAAGCTCGGCATCCCCCCGCTGGTCACCAACGACTCGCACTACACCTACGCGCACGAGGCGGCCGCCCACGACGCCCTGCTGTGCATCCAGACCGGCAAGAACCTCTCCGAGCCCGGCCGCTTCAAGTTCGACGGCACCGGCTACTACCTGAAGTCCACGGACGAGATGTACGCCATCGACTCCTCCGACGCCTGGCAGGAGGGCTGCGCCAACACCCTCCTGGTGGCGGAGATGGTCGACACCACGGGCATGTTCGAGGCCAAGAACCTCATGCCCAAGTTCGACATCCCGGACGGCTACACCGAGGTCACCTGGTTCAAGGAGGAGGTGCGCCGCGGCATGGAGCGCCGCTTCCCGGGCGGCATCCCCGAGGACCGGCAGAAGCAGGCCGAGTACGAGATGGACGTCATCATCTCGATGGGCTTCCCCGGCTACTTCCTCGTGGTCGCCGACTTCATCATGTGGGCCAAGAACAACGGCATCGCGGTCGGCCCCGGCCGAGGCTCCGCGGCCGGTTCGATCGTCGCCTACGCCATGGGCATCACCGACCTCGACCCGATCCCGCACGGCCTGATCTTCGAGCGGTTCCTCAACCCCGAGCGCATCTCGATGCCCGATGTCGACATCGACTTCGACGAGCGCAGGCGCGTCGAGGTGATCCGCTACGTGACCGAGAAGTACGGCGCCGACAAGGTCGCCATGATCGGCACCTACGGCACCATCAAGGCCAAGAACGCGATCAAGGACTCCGCGCGCGTGCTGGGCTACCCGTACGCGATGGGCGACCGGATCACCAAGGCCATGCCCGCCGACGTCCTCGGCAAGGGCATCAACATCGACGGCATCACCAACCCCGAGCACCCCCGGTACTCGGAGGCCGGCGAGGTCCGGTCGATGTACGAGAACGAACCGGACGTGAAGAAGGTCATCGACACCGCGCGCGGTGTGGAGGGCCTGGTCCGGCAGATGGGTGTGCACGCCGCCGGCGTGATCATGTCCAGCGAGACCATCACCGAGCACGTCCCGGTGTGGGTGAGGCACACCGACGGCGTGACCATCACCCAGTGGGACTACCCGAGCTGTGAGTCGCTCGGCCTGCTGAAGATGGACTTCCTGGGCCTGCGCAACCTCACGATCATGGACGACGCCGTCAAGATGGTGAAGGCCAACAAGGGGATCGACATCGATCTCCTGAGCCTCCCGCTCGACGACCCCAAGACCTTCGAGCTGCTCCAGCGCGGCGACACCCTCGGCGTCTTCCAGTTCGACGGCGGCCCCATGCGCTCGCTGCTGCGCCTGATGAAGCCGGACAACTTCGAGGACATCTCCGCCGTCTCGGCCCTGTACCGGCCGGGCCCGATGGGCATGAACTCCCACACCAACTACGCCCTGCGCAAGAACGGGCAGCAGGAGATCACGCCGATCCACCCGGAGCTGGAGGAGCCGCTCCGGGAGGTCCTGGACGTCACCTACGGCCTGATCGTGTACCAGGAGCAGGTGCAGAAGGCCGCCCAGATCATCGCGGGCTACTCGCTCGGCGAGGCCGACATCCTCCGCCGGGTGATGGGCAAGAAGAAGCCCGAGGAACTGGCGAAGAACTTCGTCCTGTTCCAGAAGGGCGCCCGCGACAAGGGCTTCAGCGACGAGGCCATCCAGGCGCTGTGGGACGTGCTGGTCCCGTTCGCCGGATACGCGTTCAACAAGGCGCACTCCGCCGCGTACGGCCTGGTGTCCTACTGGACCGCCTATTTGAAGGCCAACTACCCGGCCGAGTACATGGCGGGCCTGCTGACCTCGGTCAAGGACGACAAGGACAAGTCCGCGGTCTACCTCAACGAGTGCCGCCGCATGGGCATCAAGGTGCTCCCGCCGAACGTCAACGAGTCGGAGTCCAACTTCGCCGCCCAGGGCGACGACGTGATCCTCTTCGGCCTCTCCGCGGTGCGCAACGTGGGCACCAATGTGGTCGAGGCGATCATCCGGGGCCGCAAGACCAAGGGGAAGTACCTCTCCTTCCCGGACTACCTCGACAAGGTCGAGGCGGTCGCCTGCAACAAGCGCACCACCGAGTCGCTGATCAAGGCCGGCGCCTTCGACTCGATGAACCACACCCGCAAGGGCCTCACCGCGCAGTACGAGCCGATGATCGACAACGTGGTCGCGGTCAAGCGCAAGGAGGCCGAGGGGCAGTTCGACCTCTTCGGCGGCATGGGCGACGACGCCGGCGACGAGCCCGGCTTCGGACTGGACGTCCAGTTCACCGACGAGGAGTGGGAGAAGACCTATCTCCTCGCCCAGGAGCGGGAGATGCTCGGTCTCTACGTCTCCGACCACCCGCTCTTCGGCCTGGAGCACGTGCTCTCCGACAAGGCGGACGCGGGCATCTCCCAGCTGACCGGCGGCGAGCACTCCGACGGCGCGGTGGTGACCATCGGCGGCATCATCTCCGGTCTCCAGCGCAAGATGACCAAGCAGGGCAACGCCTGGGCCATCGCCACCGTGGAGGACCTCGCGGGCTCCATCGAGTGCATGTTCTTCCCGGCGACCTACCAGCTCGTCTCGACCCAACTCGTCGAGGACGCCGTGGTGTTCGTCAAGGGCCGGCTCGACAAGCGGGAGGACGTGCCGCGGCTGGTCGCCATGGAGCTCCAGGTGCCCGACCTGTCCAACGCGGGCACCAACGCCCCCGTGGTGCTGACCATCCCGGCGGTCCGGGTCACCCCGCCGATGATCAGCCGCCTCGGCGAGATCCTCACCCACCACAAGGGCGACAGCGAGGTCCGCATCAAGCTCCAGGGCCCGCGCAAGACCACCGTGCTGCGCCTGGACCGGCACCGGGTCAAGCCCGACCCCGCGCTCTACGGCGACCTGAAGGTCCTGCTCGGCCCGTCCTGCCTGACCGGCTGAGCCCGGCGGGGGCGCCGGGCCAAGGCGATACGCAGAGCAAAAGGGGCGCACCCCGCGGAGGTGCGCCCCTTTTCGTATGCCCGCCGTGGGCTCAAATGCCCTGTGGCGTCATTCAGTTGTGGCCGAAGCGCTTGTTCTGCTTGCGGGTGTAGTCCTGCTGGCCGCCCGCGATCTGGGCGGTGGCCTCCTGCGCCTCGGGGGCCTGCTCGCTCGAACGCTGGGACTGCTCGGCCTGGGAAGCGCGGTTCTTCGGGCCGGTCTGCTTGCGGTTCTTGTTCTTGGCCATGGGGATCTGCCTCCTGAAGGGGGTCTAGGGGCCAGGGCCGAAATTAGATTCACATACGCTGACATCAAGCGCATGTCGGATAATTACCGTGTGTGACAGGGCTGATGGGGACACCGGCTCCCGAAACGCCACGCCGAAGATCGAGTTCCGGCCGTTAACCCCCGCGCGGTCGGGCAGACTCGAAGGAACGCCGAAGCAATACCTCCCGGAAAGAGGGTGAGTCGCGTGGACCGCTGCATCGTCCTGGTGGACGCCGGGTATCTGCTGGGAGCCGCCGCGAGCCTCCTCGCCGGTGAGCCCTCGCGGTCCCGGATCATCGTCGACCACACCGCGCTCATCCAGGCGCTGCGCGAACGCGCCGAGTCCGAGACCGGCCGCCCGCTGCTGCGCATCTACTGGTTCGACGGCGCCCCGGACCGGGTCCCCCAGCCGGAGCACCGCAGGCTCAGGGTGATGCCCCGCGTGACCGTCCGGCTCGGCGCCCTGACCAGGAGCGACGGCCGCTGGGCGCAGAAGGGCGTCGACGCGGCCATGCACGCCGAGCTGACCGAGCTGGCCCGTAACCGCGCCTGCTCCGACATTGTCCTCGTCACCGGCGACGGCGATCTGCTGCCCGGCATGATGGCGGCCAAGGAGCACGGCGTCGCCGTCCACCTGTGGGCCGTGCAGGCCGCCGACGGGGACTACAACCAGTCCGAGGACCTGGTCGCCGAGGCCGACGAACGGCGTGTGCTGGACCGCGCCTGGATCATCAAAGCGGTCCGCGCCAAGGAACTCACCGGTGTCTGCGCCCCGCCCCCGGCGCCGCGTCCCGAGATCGCCGCGATCCTCTCCGCCCCGCTGCCCGAGTCCGCGCCCTCCGGCCGCGAACGCACCGCCGAGGACGAGACCCACCGCCCGGCCGCCCCCGTCTCGGAGAACGGCACGCAGGACCGGGCCGCCGTCCACAAGGGCGTCCCCACCCCGAAGGACCTGGCCGCGC
>NZ_MUNH01000357.1:0-11892 GCF_002154615.1 Streptomyces recifensis | reverse complement strand
CGATGCCGTGCCGGGCGGCGAGGCGGCCGACCACGTACAGGCCGAGCCGGTCGTGCCGGGTGGGGTCGAAGGCGTCGGGGTCGCGCAGGGTGCGTGCGGCCTCCTCGCGCTGTCCGGCGTCCAGGCCCAGGCCCCGGTCGTCGACGCGCAGGACGAGGCGGCCGTCCTCGTGCCCGGTGCGCAGGGTGACCTCGGTGTGCGGGGGCGAGAACAGAGTGGCGTTCTCCAGGAGTTCGGCCAGCAGGTGCACGACGTCGGCGACGGCGTCGGCCGCGATCCCGTCACCCGGCATCGGCGGCACCACGACGCGGGCGTACGCCTCGATCTCGCTCACCGCCGAGGCGACCACGTCCGCCACCGGCACCGGTCCGCGCCAGCGGCGGCCGGGCGCGGCGCCGGAGAGGATGATCAGGCTCTCGGCGTGGCGGCGCATCCGGGTGGTGAGGTGGTCGATCCGGAACAGCTCGCTCAGCACGTCCGGGTCGTCGGTGCGCCGCTCCAGCGTGTCGACGAGCTTCAACTGCCGGTGCACGAGCGCCTGGTTGCGGCGCGCGATGTTGAGCAGGACCGCCGACAGGCCCTGGCGCAGGGTGGCCTGGTGGACGGCGGCCTCGACGGCGGCGAGCCGGGCGGTGTTGAAGGAGCGGCCGACCTGGCCGATCTCGTCGTCGCCTGCTTCGCCGGCGGTGAGGGGCGGGGCCTCGGCGACCGCGTCGACCCGCTCCCCCGCGCTCAGCCGGCGCATCACGTCCGGGAGTTGGCGGGTGCTGAGCAGGTCGGCCGCGTCGCGCAGGTTCTCCAGCCGCCGGGAGACGCGCCGGGCACCGCGTACCGCGAGCCACAGGGAGAGGGCCGCGGCCGCGAGCCCGATCGCGCCGACGACGGCCGCCTTGGTCAACTCCCGGTAGGCGAAGGCCCGTCCGCGGGCGGCGGAGTTCTCGGCGGCGCGGGAGCACATCCGCATGTAGCTGTGCACGGCCCGGTCCGCGACCGAGCGCCAGGTGTCGGCGCCGACGGCCTCGTCCGCGCCGTCGGCCCCGGCGGCGAGCAGCGCGTCCTCCGCGTGTTCCAGCGCCCGGTGCGGAGCGCCGTCGCGGAACTTCTCGTACAGGGCGCGGGAGTCGGCGGGCAGGTCGGGCGCGTAGGTCCGCTCGAAGACACGGCGGTCCTCGATGGTGGCGGTCAGCTGGGCGTACTGGGCGGGGGTGAGGGTGTCCGCGGCTCGCGCCCCGGCGACCAGGGCGTCCTCCCTGGAGACGAACTCCCTCACGCGCACCAGCTCGACGAGGATCTGCGCCTCGCGGGCGAGCTGTCCGGCCTGGAGCGCGGTGAGCGCGGACTGGACACCGAAGCCGGGCTCGACGAGGGCGCTGTACTCGGTGACGGCCCGGTCCCAGACGATCCGCCGCGCCAGTACGTCACGGCGCAGCGCCTCCAGTTTCCCGGTGGCCGTGACCATGGCGTCCAGGGCCCGCCGCTGCCGGGCGGTGAGCCGGTCCCGGTCGCCGCTCGCCATGGCCCGGCGCATGGCGCTGACCGCGCGGTCGGTGCGGCGCTGCTGGGCGAGGAGGGCGGCGGCCGGCGCGGTCGTGCGCGGTCCGCCCAGATAGGCCGCGGACAGGCGGCGCTCGATCTGGATCTGTCCGACCGCGGTGTCCACGGGGGTGCCGTAGTCCTCGTAGACCCCCTGGAGCCGGATCAGGGCCCGTAACTCACCGGTGACGGAGACCATGGCGAAGCTCCACAGCACCGTCAGGGCGAGAGCCGGGGCCAGGGCCAGGGCAACGATCCGGGCGCGGACGGTCCGGGGACGGCAGAGGGGCCAACGCATGGATCACCTGCCGGTTACCAGTGGGTAGAAAGTGCCGGACAACCTACGGGATCGCTCCGGGGAGCGCAATGGTTACCTTGGGTAGCCCGGCCGGGCCCACGAGGCCTGTCAGCCCGGCGCGCCCGAGGAGAAGCGGCGCAGCAGCGGCGAGAGCACCAGCACCGACTTGGTCCGCTCCACGAAGGGCTCCCCGGCGATCCGCTCCAGGACCCGCTCGAAGTGCCGCATGTCGGAGGCGAAGACCTGGGCGATGGCGTCCGCGTCCCCGGTGACCGTGGACGCGGCCACCACCTCCTGGTAGCGCTCCAGACCGCGCAGGATGGTCTCCGGCGAGGTGTTGCTGCGGCAGTAGATCTCGATGTACCCCTCGGTCTCCCAGCCGAGGGCCGCCGGCTCCACCCGGACGGTGAAGCCGGTGATGGCTCCGATGGCCCGCAGCCGGTCCACGCGCCGCTTCACGGCGGGCGCGGACAGACCGACCAGTTGCCCGATGTCCGCGTAGGAGCGGCGGGCGTCCTCGGCGAGGGCGTGCACGATGCGTTCGTCGAGATCGTTCAGCACTGCGGGTGGTTCACTTTTCTGGGAGGAGTTCTACGGTTGCTCGGCGACGGTGGGTTCCGCGTTCGCCATCCGGGACCGGCGGTAGCCGTAACTGAAGTAGAACACGAGGCCGACGGCCATCCAGACTCCGAAGACCGCCCAGGTGACGGCGGAGAGGGAGGCCATCATCCACAGGCACAGCAGGAAGCCGATCGCGGGCATCACCGGAGCGAACGGAACCCGGAACGTGCGGCGCATGGCCGGGCGCGTCCGGCGCAGCACCACGACGGCGACGTTGACCAGGGCGAAGGCGAACAGTGTGCCGATGCTGGTGGCGTCGGCGAGCTGGCCGAGCGGGATCGCGGCGGCGAGGACACCGCAGAACAGCGAGACGATGACCGTGTTGGCGCGGGGCGTGCCGGTCTTCGGGTGGACCCGGGCGAACACCTTGGGCACCAGGCCGTCGCGGGCCATCGCGAACAGGACGCGGGTCTGGCCGTAGAGGACGGTCAGCACGACGCTGGCGATCGCGACGACGGCGCAGGCCGCCAGGAGCGTGCCCCAGAAGGTCTGCCCGGTGACGTCCTTCATGATCTCGGCGAGCGCGGCCTCCGAGTCGCCGAACTGCCGCCAGGGCTTCGCGCCGACGGCGACGGCCGCGACGAGGACGTACAGCGCGGTCACGATGACGAGCGAGAGCATGATCGCGCGCGGCAGGTCGCGCTGCGGGTCCTTGGCCTCCTCGCCGGCGGTGGAGGCGGCGTCGAAGCCGATGTAGGAGAAGAAGAGGGTGGCACCGGCCGCGCTGACGCCCGCCATGCCGAGCGGCATGAAGTGCTCGTAGTTGCCGGAACGCAGGCCCTGGACCCCGATCGCGCAGAACAGCACCAGCGCGGCGATCTTCACGGCCACCATGATGGTGTTGGCGCGCGCCGACTCGCGGGCTCCGCCGAGCAGGAACGCCATCGCGAGCAGGACGACGATCAGCGCGGGCAGGTTGAAGATGCCGCCGTCCCCCGGCGGCGCGGAGAGCGCGTCCGGGATGGTGACGCCGATGGTGCCGTCGAGCAGTTCGTTCAGGTACTCGCCCCAGCCGACGGCGACGGCCGCGACGGAGACGCCGTACTCCAGGACCAGGCACCAGCCGCAGATCCAGGCGATCAGCTCGCCCATCGTGGCGTACGCGTACGAGTACGAGGAGCCGGCGACCGGGATGGTGCCGGCCAGCTCCGCGTAGGAGAGGGCCGAGAACAGCGCCGTCAGACCGGCGATGACGAACGACAGGGTGACCGCGGGTCCGGCCTTGGGGACCGCCTCGCCGAGGACGACGAAGATGCCGGTGCCGAGCGTGGCACCGATGCTGATCATGGTGAGCTGCCACAGGCCGAGGGAGCGCCGCAGCGAGCCTCCCTCACCGTGTCCGCCCTCCTGCACCAGGCGTTCCACCGGCTTGCGGCGCATGAGGCGCGCGCCGAGGCCCGGGGAGGACGGGGCGGTGGTGGATGGGGACTGCGAGGGTGCGCCTTGGTCGAGCACGCGCTGGCTCCTTCATCGCTGCCGGTCGAAGAGGACGGGAACCGGCGGAACCCCTGACAGCCGGGACCCGCCGAGCGGGGTCCCCGCCACGCCTGTGTACAGCGCCTGACCCTACGAGTTCGGGTTTCACGGGCGTAATGCAGCAACCTTGCGCATCTCCGCAAGATCGTTGCGTTCATCGCATCCCGGCGCGAGTTCGTTGCGCGGGGCTTTTCGATGGTTGCGCGAGGTGCCCTCCGGGCGGCCGGGGAGCCTCCGGGACGGCCCCGCACATGTACGGCCCCCGCTCCCGGAAAGGGGGGCGGGGGCCGCAGGGGGAACGAGCGGTTGATCAGCTCCAGCTCGCGTGCAGGGGCATGCCCTCGGCGTATCCGGCCGCGCTCTGGATGCCGACGATGGCCTTCTCCGCGAACTCCTCCAGCGAACCGGCACCGGCGTAGGTGCAGGAGGAGCGGACGCCCGCGATGATCGAGTCGATCAGGTCCTCCACGCCCGGCCGGGCCGGGTCGAGGAACATGCGGGAGGTGGAGATGCCCTCCTCGAAGAGGCCCTTGCGGGCGCGGTCGTAGGACGACTCCTCGGAGGTGCGGTTGCGCACCGCGCGGGCGGACGCCATGCCGAACGACTCCTTGTACAGGCGCCCGCTGGCGTCCTGCTGGAGGTCGCCGGGCGACTCGTAGGTGCCGGCGAACCAGGAGCCGACCATGACGTTGGAGGCACCGGCCGCGAGCGCCATGGCGACGTCGCGCGGGTGGCGGACACCGCCGTCGGCCCACACGTGCTTGCCGTGCTTCTTCGCCTCGGCGGCGCACTCCAGCACGGCGGAGAACTGCGGGCGGCCCACGCCGGTCATCATCCGGGTGGTGCACATGGCGCCCGGTCCGACGCCGACCTTGATGATGTCGGCGCCGGCCTCGATCAGGTCGCGGACGCCCTCGGCGGAGACGATGTTGCCCGCGACGATCGGCACCTGGGGGTCGAGGGCGCGCACGGTGCGGACCGCGCTGATCATCGACTCCTGGTGGCCGTGCGCGGTGTCGATGACGAGGGTGTCCACGCCCGCGTCGAGAAGCTGCTTGGCCTTGCCCGCCACGTCGCCGTTGATGCCCACGGCCGCCGCGATGCGCAGCTTGCCGTCGGCGTCCACGGCCGGGGTGTACAGGGTGGCGCGCAGGGCGCCCTTGCGGGTGAGGATGCCGGCCAGGCGGCCCTCGGCGTCGACGGCCGGGGCGTAACGGCGGTTGGCCGCGTCCAGGGTGTTGAACGCCTCGCGCGGGTCGATGCCGGCGTCGAGCAGCAGCAGGTCGCGGGACATGACGACCTCGAGCTGGGTGAAGCGGTCGACCCCGCTGAGGTCCTGGTCGGTGACGACACCGACGGGACGGTAGTCGGCGTCCACGACGACGCCGGCGTTGTGCGACCGCTTGGGCAGCAGGGCCAGCGCGTCGGCCACCGTCTGGTGGGGGGACAGCACGATCGGGGTGTCCAGGACGAGGTGGCGGCTCTTGACCCAGGAGACGACCTCGGTGACGACGTCGATCGGGATGTCCTGCGGGATGACCACCAGGCCGCCGCGCCGGGCCATCGTCTCCGCCATCCGGCGTCCCGCGATGGCGGTCATGTTGGCGACGACCAGCGGGATGGTGGTACCGGTGCCGTCGGGGGAGCCGAGGTCCACCGCCTGCCGGGAACCGACCGCCGATCGGCTCGGCACCATGAAGACGTCGTCGTACGTCAGGTCGTAGGCGGGCTGGATGTCATTGAGGAAACGCACGTGCCGCACATCCCAGTCGATCAGAGGTGACCCCCTGACGGGTGCGCCAGGGGGAAAGAGCACGTACTTCATTCTCCCATGCCAGGGCCCTGGCCATGCCCTCACGGAACCTCCAGGGACCCGCGGTCACAGCTCGGAGGTTCCTCCAAGGGCGAGCACCACGTCCAGGAACGAGGTGCGGTCCACCGCCTCGGAGAACACGTCCCGCGCGATGCGCCACTCCTGCCCGTTCAGCTCGGCGAACGGCTGCCAGTTCCGTACGACGATCAGCAGCCCGCGCTCGATGGCGGCCGGCGGCCAGACGGTGGTGTCGGAGAGGGAGTCCAGCAGGGCGTCCCAGTTGCGGCCGAACCAGTCGGGCAGGTTCAGCGCGGCCGCCACCCGCTCCATCAGCCCGGCCTTGTCGCGGACCCCCTTGAGGTCGAGGGTGACCGCGACCCGGTCGACAAGGTCTTCGCTCATCTCAGCACCGCCCGGAACGAGTTGTAATGATCATCGGTGTAGAAGCCCTCCCCGCCGTCCCCGGTCACCAGGCGCCGGGCGCCCCGGTCGCTGGAGCCGGGGGTGGGCACGGTGTACTCGTGGTAGTAACCGCGCTGGTGCCTGGGGAGACGGCCCTCGAAGTTCCCGAAGACGATCCCGTCCCGCGCGTACGGGTAGGGGCCGCCCTTGTCGATGAGGGCGAGGGTGCGCCGGGCCTCGACGGGCAGCCGGGACTCGGGGACGGTGGCCATGCCCGCCGCCCAGGCCGGGACCGAGGCGGCGTGCCGGGAGGCGGCCGGGGGCGCGGTGGCCGTGTCCGTACCGGCGCAGCCGGCCAGCAGGGCGCCGAGGACGGCCAGCACACCGGCGAGCAGACGCGCCCGGCCGCTGTTTCTCTTCAGGATCTTGGGGACGAACCGCGACAGCATGCCGCCGATGCTGCCACGGCCCGCCCGCCGTGGCAGCCTTCCGCCGGATGCGTCCTCGGACCCGCCGGGACTCGGACCCCGCCGGGACTCAGACCCCGTCGGGGTCGGCGCGGCTGAGGGCGGGCTTCGGCGCGGCGCCCGCGGTGAGCAGGTAGTCCGCGGCCGAGGTGTCCGTCACCAGGCTGGTGACCAGCCCGGAGCGCAGCACCGCGTCGATCGCCGGGGCCTTGCGCTGCCCGCCCGCGATGGCCACGACCTCGGGGATACGGCGCAACTGGTCGGTCTTGACCGTGATGCACCGCTCGCCCAGGTCCCGTCCGATCCGGCGGCCGTCGGCGTCGAAGAGGTGCGCGGACATCTCGGCGGCCACGCCGAGCGAGGCGTAATGCGCACGCTCCTCGTCGCTGAGCATGTCGTGCACCGTGGAGATGCCCGGCTCCCAGGAACCGATGGAGACGCAGGCGACCGTGACCTTGTCGAAGTACTCGAAGGCGCGGGCGATCCCGGTCTGGTTGCGCAGGGCGGCGGCCGTGGCCTCGTCCGGCAGCAGCATCGGCGCGTAGATGGGGTGGGCGTCCCCGCCGGACACCTGGGCGGCGCGGCGGACGGCCTCCACCGAGCCGCGTTCCGCGGTCCCGGCGTCGTACACGCCCGTCAGCTGCACCACCGTGCAGGGCGGAAGCCGGTCGAGCGCGGCCGCCATGTGGATGGTGGAGCGGCCCCAGGCGAGGCCGAGGACATCGCCCTCGTCGACGAGTTCACCGAGCAGGTCGGCGGCGACCTCGCCCAGGTTCTCCGGGTCGGGGGTCTCCTCGGCGTCGGCCGGGGACTCGACCACGACGGCGTGCCTGAGGCCGTACCGGGCCCGGAGCGCGTCCGAGCGCTCCGCGTCCAGCTCGGCCGGGACGCGGATCTCGATACGGACGAGATCCCGTTCGAGGGCGGTCTCCAGGACCCGGGCGACCTTGAAGCGGCTGACGCCGAACTCCTCGGCGATCTGGATCTTGGACTTGCCCTCCAGGTAGAAGCGGCGGGCCATGGCCGCCGCCTGCACCAGCTCAGCGGGTCCCATCCGCATGGCTGACCGGCCCGCCGACATACCCGACACGGCGCTCTCCTCACTGCTGTTCACACTCTGGATTCGCCGTTCATCCTCGCAGATCCGGCGCCGTGAATCCGCCCTGATGGGCGGCCTTCTCTCAACCGTTCACCTCGGCGTGGCTCAGTGGCCGCACGCCCAGGTCGAATCGGCGATCGCCCGGTCCGCCTGCGCGCGCAGCGCACGGACCGCCGCGGCCGGGTCATGGGCCCCGTACACGGCCGATCCGGCGACGAAGACGTCCGCCCCCGCCTCGGCGCAGCGCTCGATCGTCTCGGCCGAGACACCGCCGTCGACCTGGAGCCACATCTGCAGGCCGTGCTTGGCGATCAGGTCGCGGGTACGGCGGATCTTGGGCAGCGTGATGTCGAGGAACGCCTGCCCGCCGAAGCCCGGCTCGACCGTCATGATCAGCAGCATGTCCAGCTCGGGGAGCATGTCCTCGTACGACTCGATCGGCGTCGCGGGCTTGAGGGCCATGGCGGCGCGGGCGCCCTTGGCGCGGATCTCGCGGGCGAGCCGGACGGGGGCGTGCGCCGCCTCGACGTGGAAGGTCACCGAGGAGGCGCCCGCCTCGACGTACTGCGGAGCCCAGCGGTCGGGGTCCTCGATCATCAGGTGGCAGTCCAGCGGGATGTCCGTGGCGCGGGCCAGGGACTCCACGACGGGGGTGCCGAGCGTGAGGTTCGGGACGAAGTGGTTGTCCATGACGTCGACGTGGAGATAGTCGGCACCCTCGACCGCCTTCGCCTCGTCGGCGAGGCGGGCGAAGTCTGCGGACAGGATGCTGGGGTTGATCTGCGCGGCCATGGACCAAGCCTGCCATGCCCCTCCGGGGGGTGCGGTGTCAGGTCCTGGGTGGTAGGGGCGTCCGTTGCTCGGGTGCGGGTCCGCTGTGGCTTGTCGCGCGGTTCCCCGCGCCCCCGGGCCGGCTGCCCCTGACCCGGTTTCGAGGGCGCCCGGGGTCAGGCCGTCAGAAAACCTGGCTCACGCGGTGCGGCGGATCAACGCCAGGTACATCGCGTCCGTGCCGTGTCTGTGGGGCCAGAGCTGGATGTCGGGGCCCTCGCCCAGGTCGGGGACGCCGGGGAGGAGGGGGCGGGCGTCGATCAGTTCGGCGTCGGGGTGCTGCTTCAGCAGGTCGGCCACCACTGCCCGGGTCTCCGCCAGGTGGGGGGAGCAGGTGGCGTAACCGACCACTCCGCCCACGCGGACGGAGTCCAGCGCGGTGCGGAGGAGGGCTCGCTGGACCGGGGCGAAGTTCTCGAGGTCCTCGGGGCGGCGGCGCCAGCGGGCCTCGGGGCGGCGGCGCAGGGCGCCGAGGCCGGTACAGGGGACGTCCATGAGGACGCGGTCGAAGGTGCCGGAGCGCCACGGCGGACGGGTTCCGTCGGCGGTGATCACCTGGTACGGGCCGGGGTTGCCGGCCAGTGCCTTGGCCACCAGGCCGGCACGGTGCGGCTGCTTCTCGGAGGCGACCAGGGTGGCACCGCGCTGGGCGGCCAGGGCGGCCAGCAGCGCGGCCTTGCCGCCGGGGCCGGCGCAGCCGTCGAGCCACTTCTCGTCGGGGCCGTCCAGGGGCGCGTTGGCGAGGGCGAGGGCGACCAGCTGGCTGCCCTCGTCCTGCACCCCGGCCCGGCCCTCGCGCACGGCCTCCACCGCGCCCGGCTCGCCACCCTCGGTCAGGCGTACCGCGTACGGGGACCAGTCACCGGCCACGGCCGCGTCCTCGGTCAGCAGTTCCTCGGGGGTGGACCGGCCGGGCCGCGCGACGAGGGTGACCTCGGGGCGCTCGTTGTCCGCCGCGAGAAGTTCCTCGATGCCGGCGCGGCCACCGCCGAGGGAGTCCCACAGCGCGGAGACGACCCAGCGGGGGTGGGAGTGGACGACGGCGAGGTGGTCCTCGGGGTCCTCGTCGTAGGGCGGCGCGACCCGCTCCAGCCAGCCGTCCAGGTCGTGCTGGGCGATCTTGCGCAGCACGGCGTTGACGAACTTGGCCCGCCCGTCGCCGAGCACCACCCGCGCCAGCTCGACGGAGGCGGAGACGGCGGCGTGGGTGGGGATGCGCGTGCCGAGCAACTGGTGCGCGCCGAGGCTCAGTACGTCGAGCACCGGCGGGTCCACCTCGCGCAGCGGGCGGTCCACGCACTCGGCGATGATCGCGTCGTACGTGCCCTGGCGGCGCAGCGTGCCGTAGACCAGCTCGGTGGCCAGAGCGGCGTCCCGCGCGTCGAAGTCGCCGTTCTCCCGCGCCTTGCGCAGCAGCGGGGGCAGCACGAGGTTGGCGTAGGCGTCCCGTTCGTCCACCGCGCGCAGCGCGTCGAAGGCGAGGACGCGGACGGGGTCCTTCTGGGGGCGCCGGTAGGGCTTGGCGGGCCGGTGCGGCCGACGGGACTGCTCGCTCACGGGAAAGGTGCTCCGGATGTGGTCAGGGGGTGCGGTCACCAGCGTACGTCGGCGGACCGTCACCCCCCACTCGCGGGGTGTCAGCCGCCGAGCGACTCGCCCTCGGCGATCCGCGCCCCGCGCGCCCAGTCGGCGGCCCGCATCGGCTTCTTGCCCTGCGCCTGCACCCAGAGCAGCTCGACCGCGTACGAACCCGTGCCCACGTGCACGTTGTTCTTGCCGACGGCGAGCCGGCCGGGCGCGAGGTCGGTCCGCTCGGGCACGGGCGCGACCTGCACGAGCTTGAGCCGCTCGCCCCGGAACACGGTCCACGCGCCGGGGGCGGGCGTGCAGCCGCGCACCACCCGGTCGACGCGCAGCGCGGGCGCCGCCCAGTCGACCTTGGCGTCCTCGACCGTGATCTTCGGCGCGAGGGTGATGCCCTCAGCGGGCTGCGGTACGGCCTTCAGGGTGCCGTCCGCGATGCCGTCCATGGTGGCCGCGAGCAGTCCGGAACCGGCGAAGGCGAGCCGGGTGAGCAGGTCGCCGCTGGTGTCGGTGGGGCGGATCTCCTCGGTGACGGTGCCATAGACCGGGCCGGAGTCCAGGCCCTCCTCGATGAGGAAGGTGGAGGCGCCGGTGATCTGGTCGCCGGACATGATCGAGTGCTGCACGGGCGCGGCTCCGCGCCAGGCGGGCAGCAGCGAGAAATGCAGGTTGACCCAGCCGTGGGCGGGGATGTCCAGGGCGACGCGGGGCAGCAGCGCGCCGTAGGCGACGACCGGGCAGCAGTCCGGGGCGATCTCGCGCAACCGCTCCAGGAACGCCGGGTCGCGCGGGCTGGACGGCTTCAGCACCTCAATCCCGGCCTCCTCCGCCCGCTCGGCCACGGGCGAAGCGACCAGCCTGCGGCCCCGCCCGGCGGGTGCGTCGGGCCGCGTGACGACAGCGGCCACCTCGTGCCGACCGGAGTCGATCAGGGCGTCCAGCGCGGGAACGGCGACCTCTGGGGTACCGGCGAAGACAAGCCTCATGGTCAGAAACGACCCTCTCGAACGACAGCGGACGGCAGCGGACCAGTCTATGACCGCGAGGGGGCGCCGGGTCGCCCGCCCGCGGGCGCCGGGGCGATGCCCGCGGGCACCGGAGCACGGGCCGCGAACGCCCAGGTGAGGCCTGCGGACGCCCGGCCGTCGCAGGGGCGCCGCCCGGGGCCCACCCGCGCGAGGCCGCCGCCGGCGACCGCCCTCAGATGGTGTCCAGCAACCGGCCAACAGGGAACAGGTGGTGCGCGGGTGGGAGACCCCGGCGTACACACACACCCCGCACGCCCCCACCCCGTGACCAGCGGAGCGCCCACGCGTTGGTCAAGAGAGAGTTGACCACTTCGGGCCGCTTCGGCCGCCCACTTCCTTTCAACGCCGGTTCGAGAGGCTTGTTCATGGCCGACCACGCAACGCACGACGCCCAGGCCCGTGCCAGCCTGCACTTGCTGGTGCGCGACATCGAGCGGGTCCGCCGACAGGTGGACGCGCTGCGCACCCTCACCGCACAGCTCGGCAACGTCTACCGTCCCCGCCGCTCCGGCCCGTCCACCGGCTTCGTCGTCTACGGACGCGCCCCCGCCCCGACGGTCCGCCTCGCCCAGGAACTCCGGGACAGTGTCGAGACCCTGGTGACGGCGGCCGTGGACTTCGACCGTTCGCTCGGCTTCTCGTGGGACGCGGTGGGCTCCGCGCTCGGCGTCACCAAGCAGGCCGTGCACCGCCGTTACGGCGCCCGCCGGGCCGCCGCCCAGGCCGCGGCCGAGGCCGAG
>NZ_MUNH01000356.1:0-5675 GCF_002154615.1 Streptomyces recifensis | reverse complement strand
GCGGCGCCGCTCCGGAGCGGGCACGTGGCTCGCGGTTTCCGGCCCGTGTGTTGCGGCTGCCTCCGGTCAGCGTCCTTCCCGCGGGGAGGCGACGACCTCGCGTACGGCCTCGGCGATGGCCGGGTAGTCCTTCTTGAGGAGCGCGCCGTGGTTGCTGGCGACCTTGGCGCCGATTCGGATGTTCGGGTTGCGCGTGGTCACCGCGTCGAGACCGGCGCGGATGCGTTCCTGCTCGTCGCCGCGGCTTCCGAACGACGTCCCCGAAGCGACCACGTACCGCACCGGGACGGTGATGCCGTCCAGCACCGGGCCCAGTTCGCGCTCGCGGGACAGCCTGCCGAGCTCGATGTTGCTGTCCGCCTGCTGCGCGGCGGTCATCCGCGGGGCCAGGCCGGTCGGGCGCAGCAGTGGCAGGAACCAGGCCAGCCGGCGGAACAGCCTACGGATCCGCTGTTCCATGGCCTCGTCGAGCCAGTCGTACGGGAAGGCGCCGTCGACCAGGACCGCGCCCCGTGCACGCTCCGGATTGCGGCCGGCCCAGTGGGCCGCGACGACCGCCCCGTAGGACCAGCCCACCACCAGTGCCCGGTCCACCCCCCTGGCCGCGAGAACGGCGTCGACGTCCCGGACGGCCGCCTCGAAGGAGTAGTCCGCCGAACGCCTCGATCTGCCGCGGGCCCGCTCGTCGTAGGTGATGTGCCGCCATTGCGGGCCCAGTTCGGCGATGACCCGTCGCCAGTACCCCTGCGTGGCGAACTGGCCGTTGAGGTAGAGCACCGGGATGCCCGGGCCGCCCGTGTCGGTGACGGCCAGGGCCGTGTCGTCCACCGGCACCATGCCGGTCCACTTCGAAGTGGTGGAAGAAGAGTTGTCGTCGTGCGTCATGGGTTCCCCCCAGATCTGGTTGCCGTCGGGTTCCGGGTCCGCGCTCTCACAGGCTGCGGGCGGTGATGTCGCCCTTCGCGGAGGTGGCCCGGATGCCGAGTTCGGTGGTGCCGTCGTTCTTGAGGGCGTGAGTCACACGGCCGTGGCCGGCAGCGGCGTCCAGTGCGGCCGAGACGCCGGCGGCGGCGCCGATCGTGATGTCGCCGGACCCGGTACGGAGCCTGACCGTGCCGCGCCGCGCCTCGGTGATCCGGATGTCTCCCCGTGCGGTGCTGATCTCCGCGTCGCCGTTGAGCCGGCCGATCTCCACGGCGCCGTCGAGCGCGGTGAGACGGACTCGGCCGGCCTCGTCGATCTTGACGCACCGGTACGCGCCTTCGAAGTCGATGTCGCCCAGGCGTCCCACACCGCGGAGTTCGGCGCCGGCGGACTCGCCCTTTATCCGCGAGTCGGCGGGCAGCCGGACGGTGACCTCGACGGAACCGGAGGGGCCGAGGAGCTGGTTGCCCGGCGTCGGGGCCGTGATCCGCAGGACGCCGTCGGTGCAGGTGACGGAGGTCTGTTCAGCGGCTTTGACGTCACGGTTCCTGGAGGGGGCGGTGGGCAGGACCTCGACGGTGGTGTCGGTACGGTCCCCCGCGATGAATTGCACGCGTCCGGCAGGGATCTCCACGACGGCGGAGATCGGGGCCGGGGTGTCGAACTTGTGCATCGTGTACTCCCAGGCGCTTGTGGTTTCCGATGATGGAAACGCTACGTTGCGTTCCGAGATCCGGCAACAGACTTGTGGCGTAGGGGTGTTGATAGCGCAGGCCAGAGGCGTGAATCGTTGCAATGGGGTCGAAGTGCAAAGCAATGACTTTGGTGCGCGCATTGCAATGAGCCACAAGTGAACGCTACGGTCAGGCTCGGACCCGCCGTGAAGGACCATGAAGGAGGCAGCGATGCCGGGAGGCAGGCTCACCCAACAGGAGCGCCGGCAGATCGCGCTGGGGCTGGCCGACAGCCTCCCCTACGCCGAGATCGCCCGGAGCCTCGGCCGCCCGACCTCGACGGTCACGCGTGAGGTGATGCGCAACGGCGGCCCCACCGCCTACCGCGCCGACCTGGCCCACCGTGCCACCGAACGGCGTGCCCACCGGCGTAGGAATCCCTCCGCCCGGGGTCCGGAGCCGGCCTCCCAGCCGCACGGACGTGACGGCGGGGCCGTGGCCGAGTACGAGGAGACGTTCATCGCCGTCCTCATGGCCTCCGGTCTGCCCAGAATGCCGGCAAGGGTGTTGACCTGCCTGTTCGTCACGGACGCCGGCCGCCTCACCGCGTCCGGGCTCGCTCAGCGCCTCCAGGTCAGTCCGGCGTCCGTCTCCAAGGCGATCGCCTTCCTGGAGAGCCAGAGCCTCGTCCGCCGGGAACGCGACGAACGCCGCCGGGACCACTACGTCGTCGACAACGACCTCTTCTACCAGTCGACGATCGCCAGCGCACGGGCCAACGACCGGCTCGTGGAGACGGCGCGCCGGGGCGTCGCCGTCCTCGGCCCCCACACCCCGGCGGCGCACCGACTGGAAAACGTCGCCCGCTTCCTCGACTTCATCAGCGAGAGCATCACCCGCGCCGCCGAACAGGCCCGCGAGGTCCTCCACACCGAACCGGAAACCCCCGCACACGACGCACCCCGCCCGGGGCGCGACTAGTCATTTCGCCGCCCTGGACATCGGGTAGTGGGGTCCGTCTCCCGACACCCCGGAGGGACGCTCTCGGAGGTGCCCGCAGGGCGGACTCAGCCGTGCGCTCCCGCCCGCCACTGCTCGAAGGCCGTGAAGTGCTCCAGCATCGTGGCGAGATGGTGCTCGCCCTCGGCATAGAGGGAACCCACGTGGGAGAGGGGGACGACCGTGGGCAGGGAGTCCTCGCCCATCTCCTCGTCGGCGTCCAGCGCGTCCGCCTCCGGGGCCGTCAGGCCGTTCCGCGGGTAGGTGAGGCGGGGAGAGCCGGGCCAGTCCTCGCCGGGGCGGGGACCGTCGGGGGACCAGGCCCAGACGGCGCCGTGGCGGCGGACGGCGATTTCGCCCAGGTACCAGGCGGCGGCCATCAGGACGGGGTCGTCCTGGTGGTGGTAGACGTCCTCCCAGGTGCCGTAGCGGGAGAGCAGGAGCCGTTCGAGGCGGTCGAGCGAGGCGGGGGAGTAGTCCCAGTCACCGCCGGTCTCGGCGGCCAGGGAGTCGAAGGCGGTGCGCGCCGCTTCCAGCCATGCGTTCAGGCGCGGGTTGTGGTGCCAGGCGGGGTCGTCGATGCTGCGCATGACCATGACTCTACGACCCGTACGCCCCGTACGAGCGGATGTAACAATCCTGTGTGCGCCGGGAGTTGACACAGACATGCAACGCGACGCGATGGCTAGAGTGAGGCAATCGGCGCCACAGTCACGGGGGCCCTGGCGCCGACCGTGAACCCGTATTCGCAGGGCTCCCGTTCGGAGAACCCTCGTGACTCAAGTGATAACGGCGTCGCGCCGCCGCGTCTGGCCGCGTGCCGCGCTCGCGTTAACCGCGGCGGGCGTTCTGACACTGACCGGCCTGCCGGGTCTGCACGGCGACCTCGCCTACGCGGCCAAGGGGAAGCGCTGCGACAGCCTCCCGGGCGTCACCAGTACCCGGCCGGGCACCAACAACCTGCCGTGGGACCGCGGCCTTCAGGTCCGTGCCCCGAGTGAGCGGGACTCCTACACCTACGACGCGCCCCGGCAGAGCTTCGACGGACTCACGCTGCCCGGGGACGCCGAGAACCCCACCGACGAACAGGCGGCGCAGCGCGCCAAGTTCCTCGCGAAGTTCGACAAGCCCTACACCTCCTACCCGGAGAACAGCGAGGAGCGCGTCTTCGCCCGGTACAAGAGCTACCTGAACAACGGGAACCCGAAGTACAAGACGTTCGCGGACTGGCTCGAGGGCGGCTACATCATGCCGCACAACAACAACAAGCGCGGCGCGGCCTTCGAGACGAAGGTGATCAACGATCTCGGCCTGGTCGGCGAGGACTGGCTCTGCCAGGAAGAGATCGCCATCAAGGACAAGAACGGCAAGCCCATCATGGTCAGTGATGGCAAGGGCGGCCAGAAGCCGCTGGTGCGCAAGTTCGACGCCGTGAACTACAAGACCGGACAGTTCCTGGAGTTCAAGGCCGGGCCCGGCCGTGACACCGGACAGGACCTGGCGAACAGGAGATTCCTGGAGGACCCGCGCTTCCAGAACGGCGAGCTGGCCAAGAACGGCCGCATCTCCTACGTCAACGGCCAGTCCAAGGACTCGGCCACCACCAAGTACCTCGGCAAAATGGCCGAGCAGTACAAGGGGACCGACGGACAGCCCCGCGTCCGTGCCTACGAGCACCTCTCCACGGACGTCCCCAAGTACAAGTCGGTCAGCTACAAGCACGTGTCCGGCACCACCAGGCCGGACCCCAACTTCGCCGCGAACGGCAACAACCGGCTCGGCGGCGCGGCCTCACGCACCATCGGCCAGTCCCCGGAGACCCCGAAGGAGATGGCCGACCGCATCCGCCGTCTCGGCGGCAGCGGCCCCGCGCGCTTCGGCGTCCGCGGCCCCGGCGGCGTGGACTTCTCCACCCTCGACCTCGCCTACGTCGGCAAGCCCGTCAAGGGCAAGGGGCTGCCGTACGCCTTCTCCGCGGACAAGGTGCAGGACGAGACCCAGGACAAGGGCTGGGGCGGCAAGGCCAAGGCCCAGCTCATCTCCGACTCCTTCTTCACCTGGCTCGCGCTCACGCCGGACAAGTTCTGGGTCAACCTGAACCCCGACCAGCCCGACCAGATCATGGACAAGACCTTCGGCAAGACCGACGCCGGCCGTGTCCTGCTCCAGGCCGACCTCCAGATGAAGCACGACTACGCCAAGGACGTCGACTACCGCAAGGACCCCGGCAAGCAGTACGCCGAGGCCATGCGCGCCGCCAACATCCCCTGCGGCGACACCATCCGGCTGTGGATCACCCCGAAGACGGCCAAGGTCCGCGCCGACGACGGCGGTCTCTACATCCTCGACACCCCGCTCAAGGTCAACGTCGACCACATCGACCGTGACACCCCCGACCCCAACGGCAACGACTGCAAGCTGACCCGGGCCCAGCGCGACACCGCGAACGGCCTGCTCAAGCAGTACATCATTCCGGGCGTCGAGAAGAAGGTGAACACCTCCGCCGACTACGCCGACCTGCGCCGTGTCTACAGCGCCCGCGTGGCCGCCGAGTACGTCCGGCAGAGCGACGCCGAGCAGGCCGGGGACTACCACGCGGTCATCAACAGCGGTGACGTCGCCCGCTGGCCCGTACGTTCGCCCAACCGGTCCTGGACGCCCAAGCAGACCTGGGACGACTACATGAGGTCCTTCACCAAGGGCGACTACTCGCTGCCCTGTGAGGTGGGGGGCCAGCAGAAGATGTGCGTCATGGGCGGCGTCGACTTCGGCAAGGCGCCCAAGCAGAACATCACCCGCGTGGAGTTCAAGGCCCAGCACCCGAACCTGGAGAAGACGACGAAGATCGCGACCGAGGGGCAGACCGAGAGCGCCGACAACCCGGCGCTCGCCCTCCTCGGCGGCGGCAGCGCCTTCGCCGGTGACGGAGGCGGGTCGACGCCGACTCCGACGCATTCCTCCGAGCCGACCCATCGGCCCACCCCGTCTCCGACGGACCACAGCAGCACGCCTCCGGCGAACCACACCCCGTCGCCGAGCCCCTCCACCCCGGCCGGCGGTCCCACGCCGCCCGCCACC
>NZ_MUNH01000034.1:0-6337 GCF_002154615.1 Streptomyces recifensis | reverse complement strand
CCACCGCCCGCACCCCGCGCTGCGGGCGCGCGGGGTGCGGGCGGTGGTGCTGGAGAAGAGCGACCGGGTGGGGGCGTCCTGGCGGCGGCACTACGACCGGCTCCGGCTGCACACCACCCGGCGGCTGTCGGCGCTGCCCGGCCTCGCGATGCCGCGCAGGTTCGGGCGGTGGGTGGCGCGGGACGACGTGGTCCGGTACCTGGAGAAGTACGCGGAGCACCATGAGCTGGAGATCGTCACCGGCGTCGAGGTGTTCCGGGTGGAGAAGGCCGCGGACGGAGCGGGCTGGCTGCTGCACGCCTCCGGCGGCCGCGAGCTGACCGGTGCCGCAGTGGTGGTCGCCACCGGCCACAACCACACCCCGCGCCTGCCGGAGTGGCCCGGCGCGGAGGGCTACGAGGGCGAGCTGCTGCACGCCTCGTCCTACCGGAACCCCAAGCCGTACGAGGGCCGGGACGTGCTGGTGGTCGGCGTCGGCAACACCGGGGCGGAGATCGCCGTCGACCTGGTGGCGGGCGGGGCCTCGCGGGTGCGGCTGGCGGTACGGACGGCGCCGCACATCGTGCGCCGCTCCACGGCCGGCTGGGCGGCCCAGTACACCGGGATCGTGGTGCGGCGGCTGCCGGTGCGGCTGGTGGACCGGCTCGCCCGGCCCATGGCCCGCCTCAGCACCCCGGACCTCTCCGAGCACGGTCTGCCGCGTCCGGAGGCCGGGCTGTACAGCAGGGTCCGGCAGGGCGCGATCCCCGTGCAGGATGTCGGCCTGATCGACGCCGTGCGCACCGGCAAGGTGGCGGTCGTCGCCGCCGTCGAGGGGTTCGAGGACGGCAAGGTGGCACTCGCCGACGGCACCCGGATCGCGCCGGACGCGGTGATCGCGGCGACCGGGTACAGCCGGGGTCTGGACTCCCTGGTGGGCCACCTGGGCGTGCTGGACGAGCGCGGCCGCCCCACCGTCCACGGCGCCCGCACCCCGAAGGACGCCCCCGGCCTGTACTTCACCGGGTTCACCAACCCCATCAGCGGCATGTTCCGCGAGCTGGCGATCGACGCGGAGAAGATCGCCAAGTCGGTGGCCCGGCGCCTGCGTTAGGCGCCCTTTCAAGCGACCGCCACGACCGGGGGCCGACGCCGGATCACCAGCGACATCAACGCCGCCGCCGCGCACAGCGACCCGGACGCGTACCAAACCATGTCGTAGCTGCCGAAGACGTCGCGGGCGAAGCCGCCGAGCCAGGCGATGACGGCCGCGCCGATCTGGTGCGAGGCCAGCACCCAGCCGAAGACGATCGCGCTGTCGTCCCCGAACCGCTCCCGGCACAGCGCCAGGGTGGGCGGCACGGTGGCGACCCAGTCCAGGCCGTAGAAGACGATGAAGAACACCATCGGCACCTGCACCGCCGGTCCCAGCAGCATCGGCAGGAACAGCAGCGAGATGCCGCGCAGCGCGTAGTAGACGGCGAGCAGCCGCCGGGAGTCGAAGCGGTCGGTGAACCAGCCCGAGGCGATGGTGCCGAGCACGTCGAACACCCCGATCACCGCGAGCAGCGAGGCCGCCGCCGGTACCGGCATCCCGTGGTCGTGGGCGGCGGGCACGAAGTGGGTCTGGATCAGCCCGTTGGTGGACGCCCCGCAGATGGCGAAGCTGCCCGCGAGCAGCCAGAACTGCCCCGTGCGCACGGCGGAGGCCAGCACGGCGAGCGCGCGCCGCGCGGCCCCCGTCACCGGCGGCGGCTTGGGCACGAACTCCGTGGCTCCGTAGGGCTTCAGGCCCACGTCGGCCGGGTGGTCGCGCAGCAGCAGCCAGACGAACGGGACGACCGCGAGGGCGGCCAGCGCGACCGTGACGGCGGCCGGGCGCCAGTGGTGGTGCTCCACGATCCAGGACAGCAGCGGCAGGAAGATGAGCTGGCCGGAGGCGGACGCGGCGGTCAGGATGCCGCTGACCAGCCCGCGCCGCGAGGTGAACCAGCGCCCGGTGACGGTCGCGGCGAACGCCAGCGCCATCGAACCCGAACCCAGCCCGACGAACAGGCCCCAGCAGAGCATGAGTTGCCAGGGTGCCGTCATCCACACGGTCAGCCCGGCGCCGAGCGCGATCACGGTCAGCGCGACGGCGACGACCCGGCGGATGCCGAACCGGTCCATCAGCGCGGCGGCGAACGGCGCGGTGAGCCCGTAGAGCGCGAGGTTGACGGAGACGGCCGCGCCGATGGTGGCGCGCGACCAGCCGAACTCCGCGTGCAGCGGGTCGATCAGCAGGCCGGGCAGCGACCGGAAGGCGGCCGCGCCGATGATCGTGACGAAGGTGACGGCGGCGACGAACCAGGCGCGGTGCACACGCCGACGGCTCGGTGCGTCCTGGACGGGGGCGGGAGCGGGACGGGTCTGGGTCACACGCACCAGAGTCCCGGCACCGCCCGTACGCAACGAGTGGCCCGAAGGACAGTGTTCGCTAGGATCGGGCCATGACCGCTGAGATCCAGCCCGTGGACGGCGCGTTCCGTCCGCACCGCGTCGCCGTCCTCGCCCTGGACGGCCTGATCCCCTTCGAACTCGGCATCCCCCACCGCATCTTCGGCCGCCCGGCCGACGCGCAGGGCAGGCCGCTGTACGAGGTGGTGACCTGCTCGATCCGGCCACCCGGGCCGGTCGAGACCGCCGCCGACTTCGCGGTGCACGTACCGCACGGCCCCGAGGCGCTGGCGACGGCGGACACGGTGATCGTCCCGGCGTCCTACGAACTCGGCCCGGTCTTCGAGGAGGGACGGCTCACCCCCGAACTCGGCGCCGCCCTGGCCCGCGTCCGCCCCGCTACCCGCTTCGCCTCGATCTGCGTCGGCGTGTACGTCCTCGCGGCCGCCGGTCTGCTCGACGGCCGCCCGGCGACCACCCACTGGGCCGACGCCGACCGCTTCCAGGAGTTGTTCCCGAAGGTCCGGGTGGACGCCGACGTGCTGTTCATCGACGACGGCGACGTGCTCACCTCGGCGGGGGTCGCGGCCGGGATCGACCTGTGCCTGCACATGGTGCGCCGCGACCACGGCACGGCGGTCGCCAACGACGTGGCCCGCCGCATGGTCGTCCCCCCGCACCGGGACGGCGGCCAGGCGCAGTACATCCACCGCCCGCTGCCCGAGCCGCAGTTGGCCACCACCACGGCCGCCCGCGCCTGGGCGCTCGGCCGGCTGCACGAACCGCTCCAACTGCGGGACCTCGCCGAGCGGGAGGCGATGTCGGTACGGACCTTCACCCGGCGCTTCCGCGAGGAGGTCGGGGTGAGTCCGGGGCAGTGGCTCACCGCGCAACGCGTCGAGCTGGCACGGCAGTTGCTGGAGTCGACGGACCTCTCGGTCGACCAGGTCGCACGGGACGCGGGGTTCGGCACGGCGCAGTCGATGCGCCAGCATCTCCAACAGGCGCTGGGCGTGACACCGACCGCCTACCGGCGAACCTTCCGCGCGGGAGCCGCCGCCGGGACCGAATGAGCGCGGGTGGCGGACCGGCCGGCGGCGCGTCCCCCCCTTGCCCCCGTCACCACCGGCCGGCGCGACCCACACTCGACGAGGACTCACCCCCGCGTGCCCTCGCCGTCCCCTCGCGGCGAATCGCCGTCCCCAAGCCTCCGCAACGCGCGTACCACCCGTCAACACCGGTACGGCGATTCATGCCCTATGCCCACTTCACGTCGGGCGCGCACGGAAGCACACCCGGCGCACGCCCCCCTCGAGACGGGCGAACCCGGCTAGAACGCTTCGGAGAGGAGGTCCTCGTAGGCCGCCGGCTGGACCACGCACGCCGGGGTCGCGCCCTCACGGGGCTGGGAGCAGCGGTCCAGTTCGCACCAGATGCTCTTGCCCCCGCCCTCGGGGCTCCAGCCCCAGCGGTCGGCGAGACAGTCGACGAGGGCCAGACCCCGGCCGCCGGTGGCCTCGCGCCCGGCACAGCGCGGCACGGGCGCGCGTGAGCTGGCGTCGGCCACCTCCAGCCGTACCGTCACCGAGGCCGCGGGCTCCGCGCCGGCGGGCGTCACGGGCGGCGGGCCGCCGGGCAGCGACAGCCGCAGCAGCGCCGGGCGGCCGGTGTGCACCACCGCGTTGGTCACCAGCTCGGAGACGAGCAGGATCAGCGTCTCGGCCAGCGGCTCGTCCGCCGCTATGCCCAGCCCGGCGAGCCGCGACCGCGCCCACTTCCTCGCCCGCCCCACCTCTTCGGGGTCGGGCCGGATCTCCAGCGTCACTTGAAGCACCTGCACCGCTCACACCATCCGAACCGGCGGACACATGACCGCACGACGACCCGCCGCCGCGGCGCGAACCGCGACGAACCGCACGACGAGGGCCACGATCGTAGCCATTTTCTGCATGGCCAGAACAACGGCCAGAGCAAGCGTTACGGAACGTGATTCCCTTACGACACAGCATGGTTGACGTACAGTCACCCCAACAAGCGCTTCGGGCATATTCCCGCGCGAAGGAGTACTCGTGCGGCATACTGTGCGACGCATACGCCAGGGAGTCGAACAGGCGGCGCGCGGGGCCCTGCCGATGGCACTCGCGGTCGCGGTCACTCGCATTCGACCCAAGGTACCCGAGGGGGCGTCCGACTCCGGGCCGTGACGAGTCACAGTCGGAGTACGGGATTCACTTCCACGCTGCGTGACCTGTTTTCGCCACGATCCGCGACATCCATGGCCATGAATCGTGGCACCGAGGGCGCTCACCTCGGCAGCGACGGCGCTCAGGCCGACAGCGATCCCGCCTCGTCGGCTGTGGCGGACTCGACGTCCGGGCGCACGTCGAAGAGGCGGCGCACCCCGAGCGCGCCGAGGACGCGGTTCACGTGCGAGCCGTCCTCCGCGCCCCGGTCGGGCAGGATCAGCCGCAGTCTGCCCTGGCAGGAGCGGATCAGCCGGCGGACCGCGATGAGCACGCCGACCCCGCTGGAGTCGCAGAAGAAGACCTCGGAGAGATCGAGGACCAGGCTGTGGTTCCCCTCGGCGACCACGTCGTGCACCCGCTGCCGCAGCACGGGCGAGGTCACCAGGTCCAGTTCGCCGGCCACCTGGAGCACGGCCCACTCGCCCCGTTCGGTGCCGGTCACTTCGAAAGCCACGGCCACACCTCTCCGCTCGGCGGATCTTGCGGAACCACCCGGAAATGGAAGCAGTTCCTTCGGTTCTTTCCGCGCGGCTGCCCAGCGGCCGTTTCCCTGAAACACGGAACCGCAAACCGCGGAGGGATCGACAGAGGGCTTGTTTCGGTCACTGTCGATCGGGTTCGATCGTACTTCGATCGGAGATGGGCTCGAGATAAGTGAAGACGGTGTGAAGAGACCCCTATCACCTGCGACGCCGTCAGGGGCGCGCATTGACACAAAGGGGCGTGCATCGTCGGACGTGCCGACTACATTCGAGGGGACGCCGGGCACATCCTGGAGACGGCGAGGGGAGGAACCGCATGCCGGCCAAGGACGTACCGCCCCGCTGGGACCGCACGATGCAGCAGCGGCTCGCGCGAGGTGAGGCCGCCGCCCTGGGCGAGCTGTACGACCGGTTCGCCTCCCTGGTGCAGGGCCTCGCGCACCGCGTGCTGAGCGACGACACGGCCGCCGCCGCCGTCACCCGCGACGTCTTCGCCCATGTCTGGGAGCACCCCGACACCTACGACCACCGGCAGGAACCGCTGCGCACCTGGATCGCCGCGACCACCCAGCGGCTGGCCGTGCAGAAGCTGCGCGAGACCGAGACGGCCGCGCTCGGCGGCGACTCCCCGGCGGAACTGGCCGCCCTGGAGAGCCGGGTGCGGCACGCCTCCGTCGCCGCCCGCGCCGACTACATCGTCCACTCGATGCCGCACCCGCTGCGGGCCGCGCTGGAGCTGGCCTACTTCCAGCGGCGCGACTACCGCCAGGCCGCCGCCGACCTCGGCGTCACCGAGGACGAGGCGCGCCGCCGGCTCCGCCTCGGCCTGCAACTGCTCTCCACCGCCCACGACACCGGGGCGCCGCCGGGGCTCGGGGGTGCCCGATGACCGACCCGCACCGCTTCACGGCGCCGGACGGACCCGCGGACGGCACGGCCGGGCACGTGCCCCCGCCCCGCTCCCCCGCCGGACCCGAGCGGCTCGACCTCCCGCACGAGGTGCTGCGCTCCCTGCTCGGCGCCTGGGCGCTGGCCGCCTGCTCGACGGCGGAGACGGACGCGGTGGAGGAGCACCTCGGCGAGTGCGGGGCCTGCGCCGACGAGGCGCGCCGCCTGCGCGAGGCGGTGGGCCTGCTGCACCGCCCGGAGAGCCTGGAGGTCGACCCCACCCTGCGCAACCGGGTCCTGGAGAAC
>NZ_MUNH01000355.1:0-9478 GCF_002154615.1 Streptomyces recifensis | reverse complement strand
GTGTCCTGGTACTCGTCGACGTACACGGCGTCGTAGGACGCGGCGAGGCGCTCGGCGACCTCGGGGCGGTGGGCGAGGAGCACCGCGCGGTGGACGAGTTCGGCGTAGTCGATGACGCCCTGGAGGTCGATCACGTCGAGGTACTCGGCGAGGAAGGCGGCGGCCGCGCGCCAGTCGGGGCGTCCGATGCGGCGCGCGAAGGCGTCCAGCGCGCCGGGCGCGAGCCCCAGCTCGCGGCTGCGCGCGAGGACCGCGCGGACCTCGTCGGCGAAGCCGCGCGTGGTCAGGCAGGCGCGCAGGTCGTCGGGCCAGCGCACATGCGTGAGCCCGAGCCGCTCCAGCTCGGGCTGCCCGGCGAGCAGCTCGCGCACGGTGACGTCCTGCTCGGGGCCGGAGAGCAGCCGCAGCGGCTCGGCGAAGCGGTCGCTGTCCTGGTGCGCGCGGACCAGGGCGTAGCAGTAGGAGTGGAAGGTGGTGGCGCGGGGCGCGCGGGCGGCGCCCATGCGCCGGGCCATCCGGTCGCGCAGCTCGACGGCGGCCTTGCGGCTGAAGGTCAGCACCAGGATGCGCTCGGGGTCGCCGCCGCGGGCCACGCGCGCGGCGACGGACTCCACCAGGGTCGTGGTCTTGCCGGTGCCGGGCCCCGCGAGGACGAGCAGCGGACCGCTCCCGTGCTCGATCACCGCGCGCTGGGCGGCGTCCGGGCGGGGCGGCGGTGCCTGGACGGGCGGGGTGCGGAGCAGCCGGTAGGCACCACGAGGCGCCTGCCGACCCTGGGGGTGCGGCAGGCGTCCGGTGGAGAAGGTGGTGCTCACGTGGTTCGCCGGTCCTGGTGGTGGTGCGGGGTGGTCGTAGGGGCGTACGGGGCGTACGGAGTCGGGCGCCTCGGGGCTTCCCGCCTCAACGAACGTACGTCATGTCGGGGACGTGCCCGATGTCCCCCGTACGAGCGGATGCGAGCCGCGGCCCTTGCCGGAGGCCGTCAGCTGTGGTCCGCCGGGCTCCCGTCCCAGCGGGCCCGTCTCATGTCCAGGCGCGGCAGATGTCCCTCCGCGCCGCGGGACGCCTGCTTCAGCGGGGTGCCCTCGGTCCGGTACCGGTCGAGGGCACGCAGCTCGTGGCCGGGCAGCAGCGCGCCGTCGGCCCGCACCACGCGCCACCACGGCACCGCGCCCCCGTACAGCGCCATGACCCGGCCCACCTGGCGCGGTCCGCCCTCCTCCAGCCACTCCGCGACGTCGCCGTAGGTCATCACCCGGCCCGGTGGAATCCGCTCGGCCACGTCGAGCACGCGCTCGGCGTACTCCGGAAGTTCGTCCGGGCGCCCCTCCCCGGCAGGGCTCTGCTCGCTCATCCACCCCATCCTGCCGTACGCCTACGACAATGGGACGTGGCCGGCCAGGGGTGTCCGGACGGGCCCGCACTCCGCCCAATCGCACTTTTCGCACCTCGATCCACACCCTGATGCCCCCTCGCGCCCCTCAGTCGTGCCACCATCGTGCGGGCGGTGACTGGTGATACGAGACCAAGAAGAGACCATGAACAAGCAGGGTGTGCACGACGACGCGGAGGGCACCTCCGGCGCGTCCGCGCGCCCCGGCGCCTCCCCCGGCCCCGCCGAGGACGCGGGTCCACGCGCGCGTGAGGTCGGTGAGGCGGGCGCCCCCGCGCGGGCGTACGCCCGCAGGCGCCCCTCCGACGACGTCATGGAGGAGGTCGAGGGCGACGAACCGCTGCTCCCCGCGCGCGTGCACCGCCCCTCCGACCTCATGCGGCTCCTGGCGGGCGTGCTGGCGATCGCCCTGCTGCTCGCCATCGCCGCCTTCGCGCACGGCACCACCTCGGGGCTCGAACAGGACATCAACAAGGGCACCGGCCAGGCGCCCGACCTGCTGATCAAGATCGCGGGACTGGCGTCCAGCATCGCCATCCTGCTGGTCCCGGTGGCCTTCGCCATCGAGCGGCTGATCAAACGCGACGGGCTGCGGATCGCGGACGGTGTCCTCGCGGCCGTCCTCGCGCACGGCGTCACCCTCGCCACCGACCTCTGGGTCGCCCGCGCCGCCCCCGACTCCATCCAGGAGGCGCTCACCCAGCCCGCGCCCGGTGACATCCACGCGCTGACCGACCCGGTGCACGGCTATCTCGCACCGGTCATCGCCTATATGACGGCCGTCGGCATGTCCCGCAGACCCCGCTGGCGCGCGGTGCTGTGGATCGTGCTGCTGCTCGACGCGTTCTCCATGCTGGTCACCGGCTACACCACGCCGTTCGCCATCATCCTGACTGTGCTCATCGGCTGGACCGTCGCCTACGGCACCCTCTACGCCGTCGGCTCCCCCAACGTCCGCCCCACCGGCCGCACCCTGATGGCGGGCCTGCGCCACGTCGGCTTCCACCCGGTCAGCGCGGTCCGCGAGGAGGGCCCGGAGGCGGAGAACGGTGACCGGGGGCGGCGCTACTTCGTCACCCTGGAGGACGGCCCGCCCCTGGACGTCACGGTCGTCGACCGGGAGCAGCAGGCCCAGGGCTTCTTCTACCGGGCCTGGCGCAACCTCACCCTGCGCGGCTTCGCCACCCGCTCCAGCCTCCAGTCCCTCAGACAGGCCCTGGAGCAGGAGGCGCTCCTCGCCTACGCGGCCATCGCGGCCGGCGCCAACGCCCCCAAGTTGATCGCCACCTCCGAGCTGGGTCCCGACGCGGTCATCCTCGTCTACGAGCACACCGGCGGCCGCACGCTCGACTCGCTGGCCGACGACGAGATCACCGACGAGCTGCTGCACAAGGTCTGGCACCAGGTGCGGGCGCTGCAGTCCCGGCGCATCGCGCACCGCAGGCTCGCCGGCGACGCCGTACTGGTGGATCGTTCCGGCAAGGTGATCCTCGCCGAGCTGCGCGGCGGGGAGATCGCGGCGGGCGATCTGCTGCTGCGCATGGACGTGGCCCAGATGCTCACCACGCTCGGCCTGCGGGTCGGCGCCGAGCGGGCCGTGGCCGCGGCGGTCGCGGTGCTCGGCCCGGACACGGTGGCCGGCTGCCTGCCGATGCTCCAGCCCATCGCGCTGACCCGCTCCACCCGCGCCACCCTGCGCAAGCTGGGCCGTGAGCGCGCGGAGCGGGAGCGGGAGGCGGTGCTGGAGTCGTCCCGGCTGGCCAAGCAGGCCCGGCTGGAGGCGGCGTCCGAGGAGGGCGCGGTGCCTCCTGGCAAGCCCGACAAGAAGGCCGTCCGCGCCGAGCAGCGGGCCGAGAAGCGGGCCATCGACGAGGCGATCGACGAGGCCCGCGAGGAGGACCTGCTCACCCAGATCCGGCACCAGGTGCTCCGGATCAGGCCGCAGGCCCCGGTCGAGCCGGCCCGCCTGGAGCGCATCCGGCCGCGCACCCTGATCAGCGTCATCGCGGGCGCGATCGGCGCGTACTTCCTGCTCACCCAGCTCACCCACATCGAGTTCGGCAAGCTGTTCGCGCAGGCCCAGTGGGGCTGGGTGGCGGCCGCCGTGGCGTTCTCCGCGCTCAGTTACGTGGCCGCCGCGATGGCGCTGCTCGGGTTCGTGCCGGAGCGGGTGCCGTTCGTGCGGACGGTGGCGGCGCAGGTCGCCGGTTCCTTCGTGAAGATCGTCGCTCCGGCGGCCGTCGGCGGTGTCGCGCTGAACACGCGGTTCCTCCAGCGGCAGGGGGTGCGGCCGGGGCTCGCGGTGGCCAGTGTGGGCGCGTCGCAATTGTTCGGTCTCGGCTGCCACATCCTGATGCTGCTGTCCTTCGGCTATCTCACCGGCACCGAGAAGACGCCGTCGCTGTCGCCCTCCCGGACGGTCATCGCGGGTCTGCTGACGGTCGCGGTGCTGGTGCTGGTGGTGACGTCGGTACCGCTGCTGCGGAAGTTCGTCGTCACACGCGTACGGTCGCTGTTCGCCGGGGTGGTGCCGCGCATGCTGGACGTGCTCCAGCGGCCGCAGAAGCTGGTCACCGGCATCGGCGGCATGCTGCTGCTCACCGGGTGCTTCGTGATGTGTCTGGACGCCTCGATCCGGGCGTTCGGCGACGAGTCGGCGCACATCAGCATCGCCAGCGTCGCGGTGGTCTTCCTGGCGGGCAACGCGCTCGGTTCCGCCGCGCCGACGCCGGGCGGGGTCGGGGCCGTGGAGGCGACGCTGACCGTCGGTCTGATCGCGGTCGGGCTGCCCAAGGAGGTGGCGGCTCCGGCGGTACTGCTGTTCCGGCTGCTGACGCTCTGGCTGCCGGTGCTGCCGGGGTGGCTGGCGTTCAACCACCTGACCCGTAAGGGAGCCCTGTAGGGGGCGCCGGCCCGGCCGGCCTGCCCTTGCGGGTCCCGTAGGGGCTGTCGTCCCCGTACTCCTTACGGCCCGTGCCCCGCGCGGAGTCGCGGGCGCGCCGTGAGGATGGCTGTATGCCGAACCCTTCCCGGTCGCGCGCGGCCACCCTGACGACCAGTGCCGTGCTGATGGCCGCCCTGCTGGCTGGTTGCGGCGGGTCGGGGCACGGGGATCTGACGAAGCAGAAGCTTCAGTGGAAGGACTGTCCGGCCCCCTCCGAGGCGGAGGGCGGCGGCTCGGCACCGTCCCCGCTGCCCGGCGGCACGACGTGGCAGTGCGCCACCATGCAGGCACCTCTGGACTGGGGCAGGCCCAAGGGCGACACCCTCGGCATCGCCCTGATCCGCGCCGAGGCGGACGGCCCGGCCGAGGACCGGATCGGCTCACTGGTCTTCAACTTCGGCGGGCCCGGCGGCAGCGGCGTCACCACGCTGCCCGCGTTCAGCGAGGACTACGCCGCCCTGCGCACCCGGTACGACCTGGTCAGCTTCGACCCGCGCGGGGTCGGCCGCAGCGCGCCGGTGCTGTGCGAGAGCGACTCCCAGCTCGACACGTTCTTCCAGCAGGACGCGACGCCCGACGACACCGCCGAGCAGAGGCAACTCATCGCCCGCACGAAGAAGTTCAACGACGCGTGCGAGCGGCGGTCCAAGAAGATCCTGCCCCATGTGCGCACCACGGACGCGGCCCGCGACATGGACCTGATGCGGCAGGTGCTCGGGGACGCCAAGCTGCACTACTTCGGCATCTCGTACGGTACGGAACTCGGCGGTGTGTACGCCCACTTGTTCCCCCGGCATGTGGGGCGGGCCGTCTTCGACGCGGTGGTGGACCCCACCGAGACGACCGAGGAGGGGGCGCTCAGCCAGGCGCGGGGATTCCAGCTGGCGCTGGACAACTTCGCCGAGGACTGCACGTCCCAGGTCGAGGACTGCCCACTCGGGGACACCGCGGACGATGTGAAGAAACGTATCTCCAAGCTGCTGAAGGACCTGGACAAGAAGCCCATCCCCGGCATCCCTCCACGCCGGTTGACCGAGACCGCGGCGACCAACGGCATCGCGCAGGCGCTGTACTCCAAGGACTTCTGGGAGTACCTCACCGAGGGTCTCGAGCAGGCGTACGCCGGGGACGGCAGGGTGCTGATGGCGCTGTCCGACTCGATGAACGGGCGGTCGGAGGACGGCGAGTACAGCAACATCGCTCCGGCCAACATCGCCATCAACTGCTCGGACGAGAAGCCTCGTTACACTCCGGCCTACATCCAGTCCAAGCTCCCCGACTTCCGCGGGGTCTCCCCCGTCTTCGGTGACTACCTCGCCTGGGGCATGGCCAGCTGCACCGACTGGGCCGTCCCCGGCGCCGCCGACCACCCCGACGTCCACGCCCCCGGCTCCGCCCCCATCCTCGTCGTCGGCAACACCGGCGACCCCGCGACCCCCTACAAAGGCGCCCGCGCCATGGTCGACGCCCTCGGCAAGGGGGTCGCCGTCGAACTCACCTACAGGGGCCAGGGACACGGGGCGTACGACAGCAAGAACAAGTGCGTCCAGAAGGCGGTCGACGACTACCTGCTGACGGGCCGAACCCCGAAGCCCGGCACGGTCTGCACCTGACGGCTGCCCTACGACGGCTCGCTACGACTCTCCGGCACGCCCGGCGTGGGCCCGGTGAGCCGGGCGACATCGACGCCCCGCCCCCGCAGATATGTCTCCGCATGATCCGCCAGCCGCCGGAAGCGCGGCCAGGTCGACATTCCCGCCACCTGCGCGTCGCGGTACTCCAGGAATGCCCTGCCCGCATACTTCAGCCTGACCAGCGGCACCGCCCACAGTTCGAGGATGTCCCTCTCACTCACATACCCCTTGTGGCAGTAGAGGCCGACGACGTCGAAGGCCGCGAGCGCCCGGTTGACGACGGCATACTCCTCCCCGCTCAGCTCCTCCACCCGCACCCCCCGCTCGTACATCAGGAACACCGTCCGCCTGCCGTGCTGCAACTCCGGACTGATCAGCGACTCATGCAGCTTGAGCAGCGCGTCCCTGCGGTCCTTACGCCGGGCCACGTACAGCGACAGCACACTGATGACCACAGCGGCCACCGAAATGACCACCGACGCGCCCTCACCGTCCACCCGAGCTCCCCCACTCCCCCGACAACTCCGGTCCAGGGCTGCCCAACAGCCGTCGCCAGCAAACGGCGAAGGCCCACCGCGCCGGTGTGAAGCGGCGCGGTGGGCCTTCGGGGCCGGAACGGCTCAGTAGACCGGCTTGCTCGGCTCGATCTGGTTGACCCAGCCGATCACGCCGCCGCCCACGTGGACCGCGTCCGCGAAGCCCGCGGACTTCAGGACGGCCAGGACCTCCGCGCTGCGGACGCCCGTCTTGCAGTGGAGGACGATGCGCTTGTCGTGCGGGAGGGACTCCAGGGCGGTGCCCATGAGGAACTCGTTCTTCGGGATCAGCTTGGCGCCGGGGATGGAGACGATCTCGTACTCGTTCTGCTCGCGTACGTCGATGATCTCGATGTTCTCGCCGTCGTCGATCCACTCCTTGAGCTGCTTGGGAGTGATCGTGGAGCCGGCCGCGGCCTCCTGGGCCTCCTCGGAGACGACGCCGCAGAACGCCTCGTAGTCGATCAGCTCGGTTACCGTGGGGTTCTCGCCGCACACCGCGCAGTCGGGGTCCTTGCGGACCTTGACCTGGCGGTACTGCATCTCCAGGGCGTCGTAGATCATCAGGCGGCCGACCAACGGGTCACCGATGCCCGCCAGCAGCTTGATCGCCTCGTTGACCTGGATCGACCCGATCGACGCGCACAGCACGCCGAGCACGCCGCCCTCGGCGCAGGAGGGGACCATGCCGGGCGGCGGGGGCTCCGGGTAGAGGCAGCGGTAGCAGGGGCCGTGCTCGGACCAGAAGACGGACGCCTGGCCGTCGAAGCGGTAGATCGAGCCCCACACGTACGGCTTGTTCAGCAGCACGCACGCGTCGTTGACCAGGTACCGGGTGGCGAAGTTGTCCGTGCCGTCGACGATCAGGTCGTACTGGCCGAAGATCTCCATCACGTTCTCGGCCTCGAGCCGTTCCTCGTGCAGGACCACGTCCACGTACGGGTTGATGCCCTTGACCGTGTCCCGCGCGGACTCCGCCTTCGAGCGGCCGATGTCCGCCTGGCTGTGGATGATCTGCCGCTGGAGGTTGGACTCGTCGACCTCGTCGAACTCCACGATGCCGAGCGTGCCGACACCGGCCGCCGCGAGGTACATCAGCGCGGGTGAACCCAGGCCGCCGGCGCCCACACAGAGCACCTTGGCGTTCTTCAGCCGCTTCTGCCCTTCCATCCCCACATCGGGGATGATCAGGTGGCGGGAGTACCGGCGGACCTCATCTACGGTGAGCTCGGAAGCGGGCTCGACCAGGGGTGGCAGCGACACGGGGACTCCGTTGGTCGGTCGATCACTACGGGTTGTTCTTCCCGTAACACTGCCACGGCCTTCTTCATTCCGAGACACCCGTTCCGACCCGCGAGACGAATTCGTCCCAGTGGCCGGGCATGGCCTCCCACGGGTTGGCCCGGCCGCCCTGGTCCGTGCGGTCGGTGAGGTAGATCGTCCCGGCGCCCTGCCAGCGCGCGATGCGCAGCGCCTCCTCCAGGTGGCCTCGGGGCACCCCGTGCACGAAGTGGCAGAAGCGGCTTTCCGGATGGTCGGCGGTCCACTCGGCCACCTGGGACCAGCGGTAGTCGGCCCAGGAGCCCCGGAAGGTCACCAGCTGGTCGGCGTTCTCCGCGTACCCCGGACAGGGGTGCTCCCCGTGGCCGAGCACGATGTGGGTGTCCCCGGCGAGCGCGCGCAGCGTGGCGATCACCCGCCGGACCCCGGGCAGTTCCGTCCGGTCACCGGGACAGCGTTCCAGCAGGAAGCCGTCGACGCGGTACCAGTCGAGGTGGCGGTGCGCGTCGGTGACCAGGTCGGCGAAGGGGCGCATGCCGTGCGCCAGGTCCAGGTGACCCAGCACCCGGACCCCGCCGCGCTGCAGCCGGCCCGCCGCCTCCAGGCAGTGCGGGTCGGGACGGACGCCCGGTCCGGCGGCGACATTGAGCACCACCCAGTCCAACGGCGTTCCGGGACGCGCCAGTTCGGCCCACTGGGCGGGCGCGGTCAGCGGGTGCGCGTAGTCGGGGACGCCGATCGTGGTACGTACGCCGGTGACGGCGGGCGCGCTGGTCAGATGCGGCATGCCGCCTCCATCCAGATGTCCGCGAGCGACTCCTCCAGATTGATCCGGGGCCGCCAGCCGAGCCGGTCGCGGGCGGTGCGCACATCGGCCTGCTGCCAGCTCCCGCAGCCGTCCGGGTAGGGGTACGCGACCGGCACCGCGTGGTCCAGGTCACCGCGCGGATGCCCGATCTGCCCCCGCAACGGGCCGGGAGGCGCGTCGAGCTCGTTGAGCGCGCCGCCGTACCCGGCGACCCGCGCGAGGACCGTGGCCGCGTCACGCAGCCGTACGGCACGGCCGGAGCCGATGTTGATCACGCCCTGCGCGGCCGACAGCGAGGCGGCGTGCACGGCGCGGGCGACATCGCGGACGTCGACGAAGTCGCGCTGGACGCCGAGCCCGGCGAGCTTGAGTTCGCCGTCGCCCGCCTGCATGGCCCGGCGCATGGCCTCGGCGAGCCTCCCGAGGGGCGACCCCGCCGGGGTGCCGGGTCCGGCGGGCGAGAAGACCCGCAGCACCACGGCGTCCAGCCCGGAGCCGAGGACCAGTTCGGTGGCGGCGAGCTTGCTGACCCCGTAGGGGCCGCCCGGGCGGGGTACGGCGTCCTCGGCCGTGGAGGAGCCGGGCTGGCTGGGCCCGTACTCGGAGCCGCAGCCGATCTGCACCAGCCGGGCCCCGCAGCCGCTGCGGCGCAGCGCCTCGCAGACGGTGGCCACGGCGACGGTGTTGTGCCGGGTGAGGTCGCGGGCGCCGCCCCGGGTGGCACCGGCGCAGTTGACGACGACGCCGGGGTGCACGGCGTCCAGGAACCGGGTGAGCGCGCCGGGGCTGCCGGTGGCGAGGTCGAAGCGGACGTCGGCGTCGTCGCCCCGGCCGAGCGCGGTGAGCTGCACGGCGGGGTCGGCGAGGAGGCGGTCGGCGACG
>NZ_MUNH01000354.1:0-12214 GCF_002154615.1 Streptomyces recifensis | reverse complement strand
CGGTGGTGGAGGCGGTCTGCCAGGTGTCCCAGTTGTCGGTGGGGTCGAGGGTGAGGGTCGCGGGGGTGCCGGTGCCGGGGCGGACCTCCATGGTGCGCTTCTCGTGGCGGCCGTCGCCGCCGGTGCCGTTGGCGTAGCGGAGGTGGAGGCGGTACGTGCCGTCGCGGGGGACGTCGACCACGCGGCGGGTGAGGGAGGCGTCCTTGTTCAGTTCGGCGGCGAAGCCGTCGCCGGAGTTCCCCCGGTGGTCCGTGGCGATGACCGCGGAGCCCGCGAGAAGGCCGTCCTCGGCCTCGCAGCTCGTGCCGAACGCGCAGGCGGGGACGGCCGTGCGGTCGCGCGCCGGGTAGTCGGCGCCCTGCTTCACCAGGGCCGCGCTGTCGATGTTGACGTTGCCGGAGTCGGCGGCGGTGCGCTGGAGCCGTACGGTGTGGGTCCCGGCGCCCAGCGTCAGGGGCAGGCGGGCCACACCCCATGTGTTCCAGTCGGCGGTGGCGGGGAGGCTGAACGTCCTGTTCGCGCCGCCGTCCACGCTGAGGCTGAGGGTGCGGGTCTCCCGGCGGCCGTCCGAGCCGACCGCGTTGGCATAGCGGACGGCGTAGTCGTAGGTGCCGGCTTCGGGCGCACGTACGTCCGTGGTCAGGGAGTTGTTCGTGACGTCGAAGCCCGCGAGGAAGCCCTTGCCGGTGTACCCGGTGTGGTCGGTGGCGACGCCGGGGCCGTCGTGGAGCTGGCCCTCGGCCTCGCACAGGGTGCCCACCGCGCAGTCGGGGCGTTGCCAGGGGCTCGCCTGCACCTGCTTCTGCCCGGTCTTCAGGCGCACGGTCAGGTTGTCGGCGGTGAAGGGGCCGGAGCCCACCTTGTAGCGCAGGGTCAGGGCGCTGGTGGTGAGGGTGAGGACGCCGTCCTTGACCGAGGAGGTGGGGGCGGGCGGGGTGAAGGCGCTCCGGCCGATGGCGTTGAAGGTGGCGCTGTCCTCGAACTTGTCGTCCCCGGCGTACTCGGTACGGATCAGGGTCGGGGACAGCACCTGGAACCGGGCGCCCGGCACGGTCACGGTGGCCGAGCGGGCCTTGGCGGCCGGGGTGGCGGCGTCGGCGCCGACGGGGGCGAGCGCGACGCCCGCGCAGGCCAGGACGAGGGCGATGACCGGTCCACGCGGCGGACGGAGGGTACGGGGGAAGGATGGTCGCACGGCACGCTCCAGGGGGCGGTGGCGCTCTCGCGAGCGCGACGGACATGCGGAGACGACGGCAGCACAGGTGCGATACAACGTTGTAAACACGGCTCCCCGGCATGAGACCACGCTCCGCTTTCCGGTGTCCAGATCCGGAACCGACAGCGTTGTCAGAGTAGTTGGCGCGAAGCGTGCGCGACGCGTGTTCCGTCCGGTTCCGTCTGTGGCTGTTTTTGATCCTGTACAGCCCTCCCCCGCGGTGCTGTCGTGCAACTGACCGGGCCTGTTCAACGTTGGAGGACTCGCCATGCCGGTTCACAGACCCCGCTTCCTCGGCGCACTGCTGGCCCTCGCTCTCGCGCTCGGCGGATTGCTCGCGCTCCCCTCCCCCGCCCACGCCGCGTCGGCCGTGTGCGCGCTGTCCTGCGACACCCTCGACCCTTCCCAGGCACGGCAGGATTCCTTCCCGGTGCCGGACCGGACGGTCAACGGCCGCCTGCTGAGGCTGCATGTCTCCGAGCCGGACAGCATGGCCTGGGCCAGCGTGGACCAGGGCAAACAGGGTGACGCGGTATGGCTGGACCGGTCCTGGGACCGGGGCGCGAGCTGGGACGGGCTGCTGGGCAAGGCGAGCATCCCGTCCTCGTGGACTGGCACCCGGACGCTGATGTACAACGTCACCGACCCCGTGGGCCATCGGCGCGGCTGGGTCCGGGCCTGTGCGGACGCGGCCGGCGTGTCCTGCACCGACTGGTTCCGCCCCCGGGTGTGCGACGGCACCTCCTGCGACGGCGCCGACCCCGCCACGGCGGCCCGCGACGAGCGTCCGGTGCCCGCGACCACCCTGTACGGGCGCACCATCAGCCTGCACATGGACCAGGCCGACGGGCTGGCCTGGGGCGTGGTGGAGAACGGCGGCGCGGGCGACGAGATCTGGCTGGACCGCTCCTGGGACGAGGGCGCGAGCTGGCCGGAGGGCTCCTCGCTCGGCCGGACCAGCGTGCCCTCCGGGGCGTCGTCGACGCGCACGGCGATGTTCGCCACCCGGGACCCGCGCGGGCTGCTGTACGGCGGTGCCGTGCGCGCCTGTGGCCGCGAGTCCGCGCACCAGGACGGGAGTTGCACCGCCTGGGCGCGCCCGGCACCGACCCGGGCACGGGGCGCGGCGGACGCCCTGATGGCGTCGTACCAGACCAACGAGGGCTGGTGGCGCAGCAGTTGGTGGAACTCGGCAGTGGCCCTGACCTCGGTCGTCGACTTCGCTCGGGCCACCGGGACGCACGACTACGACTGGGCGGTGGCGCGTACCTTCGAGCAGAACAAGGGGGTCTTCCCGGCGGGCGGACGCTCTTCGGACCCGGTGGAGGGGCACTTCATCAGCCGGGCCGTGGACGACGCGGCGTGGTGGGGGGTCGCCTGGGTGGCGGCGTACGACCTCACGCACGAGCGGCGCTATCTGGACGAGGCGGTGACCGTCACCGACTACGTGCGCGGCTTCTGGGACACGAACACCTGCGGGGGCGGGGTCTGGTGGAACCGGGAGCGCACCTACAAGAACGCGGTGACCAGCGGTCTGTATCTGTGGCTGACCTCGGCGCTGCACCAACGGCTGACCGGGGACACCGTGTGGGGCGCGCGGGCGGTGATGGCCGGTGACTGGTACCTGGGCAGCGGGCTGATCAACAGCTCTGGGCTGGTGAACGACGGGCTCACCTCGGGGTGCGCCAACAACGGTCAGACGGTGTGGAGTTACAACCAGGGGCTGGCGATCGGCGGCTTCACCGAGCTGTGGCGCTCGACCGGCAGCAGCCGCTATCTCGATGCGGCCAAGCGGCTGGCGGAAGCGGCGCTGTCCTCCACGGCGCTGACGCGTGACGGGGTGCTGACCGAGTCGTGTGACGTGGGCGGCGCGAGTTGCGACGACAACCAGAAGCAGTTCAAGGGCGTGTTCGTCCGGCATCTGGCGGACCTGGCGTCCGTCACCGGATCGCCGGCCTACCGCGCGTATCTGGTGCGGCAGGCCGACTCGGTGTGGGCGAAGGACCGGGACCCGCTGAACCGGCTCGGCCAGCGCTGGGCCGGCGGGAGTCCGAACCAGGTGGACTGGCGGACCCAGGCGAGCGCACTGGCGGCGCTGACCGCGGCCGGGTGAGTCCCGCGGTCCGAAGGGGCGTTCAGCCGACCCGGCGCCGCCTGGCCAGCCAGGTCTGGGCGACGACGACGAGGACGAGGAACGCCCCGCTGACCACCTGCTGGTAGGCGGAGTCGAGGGAGCCGATCTGGTTGATGACGTTCTGGATGACCTTGAGCAGGAGCACGCCGACGAGGGAGCCGCTGACGTAGCCGAGGCCGCCGGTGAGCAGGGTGCCGCCGATGACGACGGCGGCGATGGCGTCCAGCTCCATGCCGTAGCCGAGGATGGTGACGCCGGAGGCGAGGTAGGCCGCGTTCAGCGCCCCGGCGAGGCCGGCCAGCAGCCCGGACAGGGTGTAGACGCTGATCTTGGTGCGGGCGACCGGGGCCCCCATCAGCGCGGCCGCCTGCTCGTTGCCGCCGACGGCGTACACCCGCTGCCCGAATTGAGTGCTGCGCAGCAGCACAGCACCGCCTACGAACAGAACAGCCGTGATCCAGACCGGAGTTCCGATGCCGAGCAGCTTGCCCTGGCCGAGGGAGGCGAAGACGGAGTCCGGGTCGACGAGGAAGGTGTCGGCGCCCTCGTCGGTGATGGCCAGCATGAGCCCGCGCGCTGCCAGCATCGAGGCGAGGGTGACGATGAACGGCGCGAGTCCGGTGCGCGCCACCAGCAGCCCGTTGACGAGCCCGATCGCGGCACACACCGCGAGCGGCAGCAGCAGCGCGACGACCGTGCCGTGCTGGGAGCCCCAGGCGGCGAGGACTCCGCCGAGGACGAAGACGGAGCCGACGGAGAGGTCGATGCCGCCGCTGACGATGACGAAGGTCATGCCGAGGGCGACGGTGGCCAGGAACGACGACGAGATCGCGATGTTGCCGAGGTTGTCGCCGGTGGCGAAGGAGTCGAAGGACAGCGAGGCCACGGCCGCGAGGGCCACGAGGGCGACCAGGGCGCCGTGCCGCTGGGCGAGGGCTGCGACCCGGTCGCCGCGCCGGGCGGTGTCGCCGGGGGCGGGCGCCGTCCGTCCGGCGGCCGCGGGGTGTTCCTTGGTGCTGGGCATCACCGCTTCCCCCTCTCCCGTGCCGCGTACACCGCGAGCACGATCACCACGGCCTGGGCGATCTGGGTCCAGGACGAGGGCAGGTCGTGTTTGATGAGGGTGGCCGTCAGGAGCTGGATGAGGACGGCTCCGGCCACTGTGCCGCCGATGCGTACGCGTCCGCCGGTGAGCGGGGTGCCGCCGACGACGACGGCGGTGATGGCGGACAGTTCCATCAGGTTGCCCAGTGAGCTGGGGTCACTGGCCTGGAGCCGGGCGGTGGCGAGGAACCCGGCGACGGCGGCGAGGACGCCCGAGCAGACGTAGACCGTGATCAGGACCCGGTGCACCGGGAGTCCGGCGAGCTGGGCGGCGGGGCGGCTGTCCCCGATGGCGAGGAGGCGGCGGCCGAAGGTGGTCCGGCGCACCACGAAGCCGACGACCAGGGCGAGGGCGGCCGCGATCAGCGCGAGGTAGGGGATGCCGGCCACGCTGCCGGAGCCGAGGGTGGCCATGGCGGGGTCGCGCACGTCCTTGAGCTGGGGCAGCAGCACCAGGGCGATGCCCCGGCCGCCGACCATGAGCGCGAGGGTGGCGACGATGGGCTGGACGCCGACGAACGCGATGAGCGAGCCGTTGGCCAGGCCGATGACGGCGCCGCCGACCAGCGCGGCCACCAGGGCGAGCCAGGGTCCGTAGCCGAGGTAGAGGGAGGTGACGGAGGTGGCCAGGGCCATCACGGCGCCGACGGAGAGGTCGATGCCCTCGGTGCCGATGGCCAGCGCCATGCCGAGGGCGACGATCAGCACCGGGGAGACCTGGACGGCCTGGGTGCGGAAGTTCTCGCCGGAGACGAAGTGGTCGGTGAAGAACACGTTGAACAGCAGCAGGACGGTGAGACCCAGGTAGACGCCGTAGTTCTGGAGCCAGCCGACGACCGTGGACCGGTCTGGCAGCGTTCTGTTGTCCAGGGCGAGTTCAGTCATGGCGGGGCGCCTCCTCCTCGGCGGCCTCGGCGATGGCCCGCAGGAGCTGGTCGGCGCCGACCTCGTCCCCGGTCAGCTCGCCGACGACCGAGCCGTCCCGGAGCACCACCACCCGGTCGGACCCTTCGATGAGTTCCTCCACGTCGGAGGAGATCAGCAGCACGCCGAGGCCGTTCCCGGCGAGTTCGTCGATGAGTTTCTGCACCTCGGCCTTGGCACCGATGTCGATGCCGCGCGTCGGCTCGTCCAGCAGCAGCACCTTGGGGTGCATGGCCAGCCAGCGGGCCAGCAGCACCTTCTGCTGGTTGCCGCCGGAGAGTTCGCCGACCTTCTGGTGGGGGCTCGCGGCCTTGATCCGCAGCCGTTTCATGAAGGTGTCGACCACGGCGTCGACCCGGGCCTCGGAGACGAGCCCGAAGCGGGACATGCGGGGCAGTGCGGCGAGTGCGATGTTCTCCCGGACGGACAGTCCCGGCACGATCCCCTCGGACTTGCGGTCCTCGGGCAGCAGGCTGATCCCGGCCCGGATGGCGGCGGCCGCCGACCCGGTGCGCACCGGCCGCCCGGCCACGGTGACCTCTCCCCCGCCGAGCGGGAGGGCACCCGCGATGGCCTTGGCGGTCTCGGTACGCCCCGAGCCGAGCAGTCCGCCGAGTCCGACCACCTCACCGGGCCGGATGTCGAGCGAGACGGCGTGCAGTTGGTGGCGCCGGTCCAGGTTGCGCGCGCTGAGCACCGGCCGGGAACCGGCGTCGTGACTGCCGCTGAACTTGGTGACGCCCTCGGCGCGGACCTCGCTGGTCTCGCGGCCCAGCATCAGGGAGACCAGCTGCAGGCGACCGGTCTCGGCGAGCGGGCCGGTGTGTACCAGTCTGCCGTCGCGGAGCACGGTGACCGTGTCGCAGATGGCGTACAGCTCGTCCATGCGGTGGCTGACGTACAGCACGGCGATGCCCTGTTCGCGCAGCCGCCGGATGACGCCGAACAGGGTCTCCACCTCGCGGGGTTCGAGCGAGGAGGTGGGTTCGTCCATGACCACCACACGCGCGTCGACCGAGACGGCGCGGGCGAGGGCGACCATCTGCTGGGCGCCGACGCCGAGTTCGCGCAACGGGCGGCGGACGTCGATGTGGACGCCGTACTCGGCCATGGTCTCCTGCGCCTCGCGGTGCATGCGGGCGAAGTCGATCAGGCCGATTCGGGTGCGGGGCTCGCGGCCGAGGAAGAGGTTGCGGGCCACGCTCATCAGGGGGATGAGGTTGACCTCCTGGTAGATCGTGGAGATCCCGGCGTGCTGCGCGGCGAGCGGGGTCGGGAAGGTCACCGTCTCGCCCAGGTGGCGCAGTTGGCCCTCGTCGGGGCGGTACACCCCGGTGAGGACCTTGATCAGGGTGGACTTGCCCGCGCCGTTCTCGCCGACCAGGGCGTGGGTCTGGCCCGCCCGCAGGGTGAACGTCACGTCGTCCAGGGCCAGTACACCGGGGAAGCGCTTGGTCAGACCGGTGACGGCGAGGACTTCGTCGGGTGGTGCGGTCACGGCTGCTCTCCATGGGGTCATGGGCGACGTGCCTGCTGGGGGGGCGCCGAAAGCCTTGAGGAGGGCTCTCGGCGCCCGGTCGAAGTGGGCGCTCAGTACGCCTTGTTCAGGTCGGCCTTTGCGTTCGCCCCGGTGTACTGGCTGTCCTGGATGACGATGTCCTCGCCGACCGGCTTGCCCTGGGTGAAGGAGTCCAGGGTGGCGAAGGCCAGCGGCCCGAAGCGCGGGTTGGACTCGATGACGGCGCTGATCCAGCCGTCCGCGATGCCCTGTACGGCGTTGCGGGTGCCGTCGATGGTCACGATCTTCACGGCGCCGGGCTTCTTGCCGGCGCCCTTGAGGGCGTTGACCGCGCCGAGGCCCATCTCGTCGTTCTCGGCGTAGATCGCCTTGATGCCGGGCTTGGACTGGATGAGCTGCTCGGTGACCGACTGGCCCTTCTCGCGGGTGAACTCGCCGGTCTGCTTGAAGACGATCTTGAGTCCGGGTGCCTTGGCCTTGACGCGGTCCTCGAAGCCCTTGGTCCGCTCGGTGGTGACGTTGTTGCCGGCGGCGCCGAGCAGGATGGCGATCTCCCCCTTGCCGCCGGTGGCCTCGATCAGCTGGTCGGCCGCACGCCGCCCCTGGGCGACGAAGTCGGAGCCGATGAAGCTGACGTAGTCCTTGCAGGGGGCCGCGTTGATCTGCCGGTCGATGGTGATGATCGGGATCTTCTTTGCCTGGGCGGACCGGAGCACCGGCTCCCAGCCGTCGGAGTTCAGCGGGGCGATGACGAGGAGCTTGGCGCCCTTGGCGATGAGGTCCTGCACATCGCTGATCTGCTTGGAGAACTGCGACTGGGCGTTGGCGGTGAGCAGCTTGATGCCGCGCTTGGACGCCTCGGCCTTGATGGAGGCCGTCTCCGCGATGCGGAACGGGTTGGCCTCCTTCTCCGACTGGGAGAAGCCGACGACGGCGTTCTTCAGGTCGAGCTTGTCGGCGCCGTAGTCGCCGATCGCGCAGGTCTTGCCGCCGCCGCTCTCGGCGACCTGCTTGCCCGCGTCGCCCGAGCTGCTCGTCTGGGCCGGGGCGGAGTCGTCGCTCTCGGACTTGGTGCAGCCGGTGACGAGCGCCAGCCCGGCGACGAGCCCCACGGCGAGGATGTTTCTGGTGGTGGTGCGGGAGTGCGGCTTCATGCGGATTACCCCACTTCGGGACTGCGGAAGGCCGTCCGGCCGTGACCAGATCAGGATGCTTTTTACATCGTTGGAAGAGCCGTGTAAACACCCCGTGCGGGACGACACCGAACCGGTATTGCCGCCAACTGGGGCCTGGGCAAGGGGGTTTGTGCTGGTCAGAACGAGGGCGGGCGCCGCCCGAGGGTGCTCTCCCGCTCCACCAGGGTGAAGCCGGGCTGGAGGAGGCGGGCGGCCCGGGGAGCCTCGTGGTTCTGGTCGCCCTTGAGCCGGCCGACGACGGACTCGACGGCGAGCCGGGCGATGGCCTCCTTGTCGGGAGAGACAGTGGTCAGGGTGACGGCGGCGTACCGGGACTCGGTGACGTCGTCGAAGCCGACCACCGCGATGTCCTCGGGCACCCTCAGGCCCCGCTCGAACATCACCCGCATCGCGCCCAGTGCGACCAGGTCGTTGTAGGCGAACACCCCGTCGGGGCGCTCCCCGGAGTCCAGCAGCCCGGCCATGGCGCGGGCGCCGTCCTCGTGGCCCCAGCCGCTCGTGGTGGCGACCAGCCGGTCGTCCACCGCCACCCCGGAGGCGGCCAGTTCCGCCTGCCAGCCGATGAACCGCAGGTGGGCGGGCTGGTGCGAGTGGTCCCGGCGGGCCCCGAGGAAGGCGATGCGGCGCCGGCCGAGGGCGAGCAGGTGGCGCACCGCGGCGCGGGCGGCGGCGATGTTGTCGATGACGATGTGGTCGTAGGGCAGGTCGTAGCGGCGCTCGCCGAGCAGCACCAGGGGCGCGTCGTCACGGCGGGCGGCGAGGTCCTCGGTCTCCAGTTCCAGCGGGCTCAGGATCAGGCCGTCCATGACCCGGGCGCGGAAGCCCTGGCAGACCAGGATCTCCTGTTCGCGCTGGCCCTGGGTGTGGTCGAGCAGGACAGTGTACTCGTGCTGGGCGGCCGCGTCGATGACGGCGCCCGCGAGTTCCGCGAAGTAGGAGTTGCCGAGTTCCGGTACGGCCAGGCCGATGATCCCGGTACGGCCCTTGCGCAAGTGACGAGCGGTCAGATTCGGCCGGTAGCCCAGCTCGTCGATGGCCGACTGGACGCGGGCCCGCATGGCCGGGGTGACGTGCGGATAGTCGTTGACCACGTTCGAGACGGTCTTCACGGAGACCCCCGCACGTTCGGCCACGTCCTTCAGACTCACGCGCATCCTCAGTCCTCCCACGCCTCGTGTCAGACACCTGGACAGAGCGCAGGAGGCGTGTTCTCATGCCAACTGCCCTTGTTTCCAACGTTATACAAGATGTGCTGGAGCTCGGGCAGAGCACGCACCCGCAACTCCGTTCCCCCCGGAGGTACTCGTGCCACCATCCTCTCGCCGCAGGTCCCGCCCGCACCGCTGGCTGGCCTCCGCGTTCACCGCTCTGACGCTCGTGGTCTCGGGCGCCGCGGCCTCCCAGGCGTCACCGGCGTCACCGGCCGCGCCGAAGGCCGACGGGCCGGCCGAGGCCCACGGTCTCAAGGGTGAGTACTACACCCAGTCGGCGTCCGGAGCCTTCGACTTCGCCACGCTGAAGGCGACCGCCTTCGACCCCTCGCTCGACTTCCCCGACCTCGAACCGCGTCTGAAGGCCCGCACCGGGCAGCAGGACGACGTTAGCGTGCGCTGGACGGGCCGGCTCACCCCGGAGAAGACCGGCGCGCACACCTTCTCGATCACCGGCGACAACGGCTTCCGGCTGTGGGTCGACGGCAAGGAGGTCATCGACCACTGGGTGGACGACTGGGACCGTGAGCAGAACTCGGCGCCCGTCACCCTGGAGGCGGGCCACGCCTACGACATCAAGGTGGAGTACTTCGAGCACTACGGCGGCTCCAACCTGCATGTGCGCTGGACACCGCCCGGCGGCGCCAAGGAGGCGATCCCGCAGTCGGCGTTCAGCCTGCCGGACGGGTTCACCTACAACGGCCCGCTGGACTCGGCGATCCAGCCCGACGGCAAGACCCTGGTGCTGGACTTCGCCCAGCAGCTCAAGGCGCCCCCGGCCGGGTTCGGCGACCACCTCGACATCGATGTCGGCGGCTCCGCCTGGCCGCGCGGGACCGCGCACCTGGACGCCTCCGACCCGAGCAAGCTGGTCGTCCCGCTGACGGAGCCGGTGGTCGGCGACCACGGCGGCTACGCGGACCTGCGCTACGACGGCAAGGGCGGCCTGACGGGCACCGACGGCGTGGCGGTCTCCGACTTCTGGAGCACCGGCAGCAACCACTCCACCTACCAGCTCCGCACTCCCTGGGCCGACAAGGTGAGCCCCACCAACGCCCATCCGGAGTACCCGCGGCCGCAGTTGACCCGCGACCAGTGGAAGAACCTCAACGGCACCTGGGAGTTCGCGGGCGCCGAGGCGGGCGAGCAGCCGCCCACGGGCAAGAAGAAGCTGGGCGAGAAGATCCTGGTGCCCTACCCCGTCGAGTCCCAGCTCTCCGGGATCGAACGGCACGAGGACCGCATGTGGTACAAGCGGACCTTCACCGTGCCCGCCGACTGGCAGGTGCACGGCACGCGCCGGCTCCAGCTCAACTTCGACGCGGTGGACTGGCAGGCCGTGGTGTACGTCAACGGCAAGAAGGTCGGTGAGCACAAGGGCGGTTACGACCGGTTCAGCCTGGACGTCACCGACGCGCTGAAGAAGAACGGCGGCCTCCAGGAGCTGATCGTCGGCGTCTACGACCCGACCGACTCGGCGAACGGCGAGAACCCGCCGATGGGCAAGCAGCGCCTCGACCCCAGCGGCATCTGGTACACGCCCAGCTCCGGCATCTGGCAGACGGTGTGGATGGAGCCGGTCGGCCGGGACCGCGCGGAGGACGTGAAGACCACCCCCGACCTGGCGAACCGCTCGGTATCGGTGAGCGTGCGCGGGGTGCGGGACGGCGTGCCGGTCACGGCGGTCGCCTACGACGGCGACCGCGAGGTCGGCCGGGCGAGCGGCACCGGCGGCACGGCGTTCTCGGTGCCGGTCCCCCGCCCGCACCTGTGGACCCCGGACGACCCGCACCTGTACCAGCTCAAGGTCACCGTCGGCCGGGGCAACGGCGCCGACCGGGTGGGCAGCTACTTCGGGATGCGCTCGGTCGAGGTCAAGACGGTGAACGGCAAGCAGCGCACCCTGCTCAACGGCAAGCCGGTGTTCCTGATGGCCACGCTCGACCAGGGCTTCTGGCCCGACGGCCTGCACACCGCGCCGACCGACGACGCCCTCGCCTACGACCTGAAGGTGCACAAGCAGCTCGGCTACAACTCGGTGCGCAAGCACATCAAGGTGGAGCCGGACCGCTGGTACTACTGGGCGGACAAGCTGGGCCTGATGGTCTGGCAGGACATGCCGGCGATGAACACGGTCAACCCGCCGGCGGCGGCCCGCACCGAGTACGAGCACGAGCTGAAGCAGATGATCCTCCAGCACGACAGCCACCCCTCGGTGGTCATGTGGGTCACCTTCAACGAGGGCTGGGGCCAGTACGACCAGGCGCGGATCGCGGACTACGCCAAGTCCCTCGACCCGACCCGGCTGGTCAACAACATGAGCGGCCTGAACTGCTGCGGCGCGGTGGACGGCGGCAACGGCGACATCGCCGACGCCCACGGCTACCCGAGCCCGCAGGTCCCGCAGGCGGACGGCCGCAGGGCCCTGGTCAGCGGCGAGTACGGCGGCCTCGGTCTGGGCGTTCCCGGACACGCCTTCCCGGTCCAGATGACCTACGTCGGCGTGACTCCGGAGACGTACACCGACGTCTACCTCGACCGGCTGAAGGAGGTCGAGCAGCTCGCGGCCTGCAAGGGCAGCAACGGCGCCGTGTACACCCAGATCACGGACGTCGAGGGCGAGTTGAACGGTCTGCTCACCTATGACCGCAAGGTCCTCAAGGCCGACACCAAGCGGCTGCACGCCGCGCACGAGGCGCTGATCAAGGGCGCCGAGAACGGCACGCTCACCTGCACCTCCTGAAGTACCGCGCGGCCCGTCCCTCATCGGGGCGGGCCGCGCGCCCCCATGCCGGACTCACCCCCAGGAGCGCCCGCATGTCCCTCGACCGACGTCACTTCCTGGCCGGCGGCGCGCTGGCGCTGGGTTCGGCCGCACTGTCCGGCCCCCTTGCCTACGCCGCCCCCGCC
>NZ_MUNH01000353.1:0-4701 GCF_002154615.1 Streptomyces recifensis | reverse complement strand
GGAGGGGGTGGGGACCAGCCAGCGCTGCATGGGCTCGATGAGCGCGGGGCCCGCCGAGAGGCCGAGGGAGGTGCCGAGGAAGCCGCGCCGGGCGAGCATCAGGTCGCTGCGGGAGAACTCGCTGAGCAGTGCGACGGTCTGCGGGCCGGTCCAGGGCAGGTCGACGCCGGAGGCGGAGGGCGACTGGCGGGCGACGCGCAGGCCGAGGTCCTCGACGGAGACGACGCAGCCGAAGCGCTCGGAGAACAGCTCGGAGAGGATGCGCGGGATCGGTTCGCGCGGGTTCTCGCCGTCCAGCCAGCGGCGGACCCGCGAGGTGTCGGTGGAGATGTGGTTGGCGCCGAGCTGCCGGGCCCGGCGGTTCACCTGGCGGGCCAGCTCCCCCTTGGACCAGCCGCTGCGCACGAACCACGAGCCGAGCAGGTCGTTGGGGCGCTTGTCAGCGTTCGTCCCGCCACCGCCGTTGCCGCCCACTGGAACGCCCCCATTCCCTGAATCCACCTGTCGCCGGATGCGCCAAGCCCTATCAGAATGCCGGTGGACCGGGCCGCCCGTCCGGTGGTTCTCACCCTTCGAACGAGCTGGCGACTTGCCTCCGGCATACCCATGAGTGCATGTGCCCCTGGGACTCGCACACTCACAGTAATCCCACGATCACCCTTCCAGCCACGGCGATCCCTGAAACGCCACCATTCGCCACCCCTTCGAATGAACTCACGATGACTGCCGCGCGCTTCACTTGACACCGGACGTTCGACAGTGGGCGGAGGGAAGCGCGCAGGGGCGCGCGAAGCCCCGTTCACCACCGTTCGTGCCGCGATGCGCCGCCTTGTCCCGGTAGAGGTGAGGGAAAGCGGGAGTCGAGGAGTCACGTTCCGCATCCCTCTCGCTCCGTTTCGTAACCACCGGCGCGCTGTACCCGTTGGAGGGGGCATGGGCTTCACGATCGGCGGCATCCGGGAGATCCGCACCGGCACGCGTCGGCGCGGCCGCACGCCGGAATGCACCACGGCCGCCGAGTTCACCGGCCTGTGGGGCTGGGACGTGGTGCCGGGGGCGCGCGCCTCGAACGGCGCCTGCTCCTGCGGGCGTGCCGACTGCCCGGAGCCGGGCGCGCATCCACTGGACTTCGCACCCCGGCTGCCGGCCGGGGCCACGCTGGACGAGGCGAGCCGGGCGTGGGCCGAGGTGCCGGGTGCCTCGGTGATGCTGCCGGTGGGCGGGGCGTTCGACGTGATCGAGGTGGCGGAGGCCGCCGGACGCCGTGCGCTGGTGCGGCTGGAGCGGATGGGGCTGCCCCTCGGTCCGGTCACCGCGACTCCGGAGGGCCGCGCGCACTTCCTGGTCGCCCCCGGTACCGCCGCCGAGCTGCCCCACCTGCTCTACCGCATGGGCTGGGACGACCCCGGGGCGCTGGACCTGCGCGGTCTCGGTCCGGGTACCCACATCACCGCCCCGCCCTCCGACCGGGGCGGCCTCGGCCCGGTGCGCTGGCTCCGGCCGCCGGTGCTGGACGGGGCGACGCGTCCTCCGGCGGCCCGGCTGCTGCTGGGCACGCTGGCCTATGTGGCACACCGCTCGGCCGCACCGGCGTAGGGCGGCGACCTCCTCGTACGGCGAAGCGCCCGTCCCCCGGCTCTGCTGGGGGCGGGCGCTTCGGCGTGGTCGCGGGCGGGGTGACGGGGGTCAGTCACCGAGGAGCGCGTCGACGAACGCCTCCGGGTCGAACGGCGCCAGGTCGTCGGGGCCCTCACCGAGGCCGATGAGCTTGACCGGGACGCCCAGCTCGTTCTGCACGGCGATGACGATGCCGCCCTTGGCGGTGCCGTCGAGCTTGGTGAGCACGATGCCGGTGATGTCCACGACCTCGGAGAAGACGCGAGCCTGCACCAGGCCGTTCTGGCCGGTGGTGGCGTCGAGCACGAGCAGCACCTCGTCCAGCGGGGCGTGCTTCTCCACGACGCGCTTGACCTTGCCCAGCTCGTCCATGAGACCGGTCTTGGTGTGCAGACGGCCCGCGGTGTCGATGAGCACCACGTCGACGCCCATCTCCTTGCCCTCCTTCACCGCGTCGAAGGCGACGGAGGCGGGGTCGCCGGCCTCCGGACCGCGCACGGTGTAGGCGCCGACGCGCTCGCCCCAGGTCTGGAGCTGGTCGGCGGCGGCGGCGCGGAAGGTGTCGGCGGCGCCGAGGACGACGGTGCGGCCGTCGGCGACCAGGACGCGGGCGAGCTTGCCGGTGGTGGTGGTCTTGCCGGTGCCGTTGACCCCGACGACCATCACGATGCCGGGCTTGCGGCTCTCCGGCTCGGTCTTGACCTCGCGGTCCATGTCGGTGCCGACAAGCTTCAGCAGCTCCTCGCGGAGCAGGCCGCGCAGTTCCTCGGGGGTGCGGGTGCCGAGCACCTTGACGCGCTCGCGCAGCCGCTCGACCAGTTCCTGGGTGGGCTGGACGCCGACGTCGGCGGTGAGGAGGGTGTCCTCGATCTCCTCCCAGGTGTCTTCGTCCAGGTGCTCGCGCGAGAGCAGCGTGAGCAGGCCCTTGCCGAGGGCGTTCTGGGAGCGGGAGAGGCGGGCGCGCAGCCGGATCAGACGTCCGGCGCTGGGCTCCGGGATCTCGATCTCGGGAGCCTTCTCGGCGGCGGGGGGCTCCTCGACGGTGGTGGGGGCGCCGCCGCCCGGCAGGTCCACCTCCTCGATGGTCCGGCGTTCTTCGTCGCGCGGGGTCTCGGCCTCGTCACCGACGTGCGGTTCGGCCGGGGGCGCGGTCAGGTCGGGCTTCGACGGCGGGGGCGGCGGCAGCGGCTTCTTGAGCCTGCTGGTGACGAGGAGCCCGCCGAGCGCGCCGAGCACGACCACGGCGATGACTACAGCAAGGATGATGGTTTCCATAACCCGACCAGTATCGGCCATGGGGTATCCGGGGAAAGGGCTTCCACGCTCCTGGCATTTCCTCCAGGAGACAAATGCCACAGGGGTACCGGAGTCGGATTAAACTACGATGTCTTTCGGCTCCGCTCCGCGCGTCGAGCCCGTCGTCCTCGTCCCCCACCGCTAGGACACTCCCCCTCCATGAGCAAGACGGCCGCGCGCGACGGCGCGCTGGAAACCCGTGGCATCGAGCCGGTCCCCGATCACGAACGCACCGCGCGCACCCGCGGGCTCTTCCCCACCTGGGTGGGGGCCAACATCAGCGTCCTGCTGCTCACGATGGGCGCGAGCCTGGTCGTGGCGTACCACCTGAACTTCTGGCAGGCCCTCGTGGTCGCGGCCGTCGCCCCCGTCATCTCCTACGGCCTGGTCGGGCTGATCGGGATCGCCGGCAAGCGGGGCGCGGCGCCGGGGATGGCGCTGTCGCGGGCGGTCTTCGGCCAGCGCGGCAATCTGCTGCCCGGCTCGCTGATCTGGGTCGCGCGCTGGGGCTGGGAGACGATCAACGCGGTGACCGGTGCGTACGCGCTGCTCACCATCCTGGACCTCGCGCTGGGCATCAAGGCCAACGGCGTGCTGGACATGGTCACGCTGCTGCTCTTCGTGATCGCCACGTTCGTGATCTCGGGGCTCGGGATCAACGCGGTGCAGAAGTGCAGCAAGTACGCGACGTATCTCTTCGGCGTCTTCTCGGTGCTGGTGCTGGCGTACCTGGCCGTGCACACCGACTGGGCGCGCGTCATGCACGGCGGCGCGGGATCGACGGCTTCGCTGATCACCGCAATCGGCATGATCGCCGCGGGCGGGGTGAGCTGGATTCCGTCCGCGCCGGACTTCACCCGCTATCTGCCGCGTACGGCTTCCTCGCGGGCGATCGTCGGGCAGACCGTCGGCGGGGCCGGCATCGTCGTGCTGCCGCTGGTGCTGATGGGCGCGGTGATGGCGGTGGCCACGCCGGATCTGGCCTCGGCCTCCGACCCGGTGTCCTTCCTCGGCACGATCCTGCCGCTGTGGATCGCCGTGCCGTATCTGCTGATCGCCGTGGTCGGCATGCTGCTGATCAACTCGATGTCGATGTACTCGGCCGGCTTCACCGCGCAGACCCTCGGCTTCCGGATTCCGCGCCACTGGGCCGTCTCCGTCAACGCGGTGATCTCGCTGGCGCTGGGTGGGGTGCTGATGCTCGTGGCGTCCAGCTTCATGGGCTCCTTCATCGCCTTCCTCTCCATGCTCGCGGTCGCCTTCTCCGCCTGGACCGGCGTCTTCGGCGCGGACATGCTCCGCCGCAAGGAGTACGACCCCCGCGCCCTCGCCGACACCACCCCTTCCAGCGCCTACTGGTACCGCGCCGGCTTCTCCCCCGCCGCGGTCGCCTCGTGGGCCATCGGTCTGGTCTCCGGCCTCCTCTTCACCACGTCGGACTGGTTCACCGGCCCGTTGGCGAAGAACAACCCCGTCGGCGAGTACGGCCTGGGCTGGATCGCGGCGATCGTCATCTCCGCCGCGCTGTACCTGGCCCTCCCGAAGCCGCGGGTCATCCCCCCGGCCCCCACCCCGGCTCCGGCCGAGGCCCAGGTCCCGGCAACGGTCTGACTCCACCCCGAAGGCCCCCTCTCCGGAGGGGGCCTTCGGCATGCGGCGACCCCGAGGCGCTCCGAGCACGCGGACTGACGGCGCCGCGAAGCGTTGCAGGTCGGACCGCTCCGCCGCCGCCCGCGAACCCGAGGGGCTCACGGCAAGCGGACCCGTGCCGGTGCCGACCGGGGCAGG
>NZ_MUNH01000352.1:0-3287 GCF_002154615.1 Streptomyces recifensis | reverse complement strand
CCGCCGCCCTCGCCCGCCGCCTGGCCCCGCAGGGCGCCGCCGCCCTGATCACCGCCGGCTGGCTCCCCGGCCCCCTGGTGGAGCAGGTCAGCCGGAGCGCGGTGCGGATCCTCAACCTGGAGGCGTCCGCCGACGCGCCCTCGGGCCCGGTGGACTTCAGCAGCCCGGCGGTGCCGGGTGAGTTCGGCCCGGCCCCGGTGATGACCCCGGCTCCGGAGACGGCGCCCGGCAAGGTGAGCGTCAGCCTGGCGGCGACCTCGGCACCGGGGGAGCGGGGACGCGGGCGCCGGATGAGCTGCACGGTGGCCCTCGCGGTGGCGGGCGCCCTGGCGGCGGTCTCCCTGGGCGTCACGACCTGGCTGCGCCCCGGTTCCGGCGACGGCGACGACACGGCGGGCAGCGCCCCGGCCCACTCCGCCCCGGCCGACCGCGCCGGGGCGATCCCGGCCCGCTACCTGGGCACCTGGGAGGGCAGGGCAACCGCCCTGGACGGTGCCCTTCCCATGGGCACCTTCCGCGTCACGGTCCACCAGGCGACGCCGGGCAAGGAGCTGGGCAGCCTCCGCCAGACGGACCAACTGGGCGGAACCTGCGTGGACATCCTCACCCTGAAGCAGGTCGACCCCACCCGCCTGCTGGCCACGTCCACCGGCGCCAGGACCAACCACAAGGGCTGCGACCCCGCCCCGCACGAGATCCGTCTGACCCCCACCGGCGACGACCTCACCTACACCTCCACCGCCGCCGCGGAGGGCAACCCCGAGGCCCGCCTGTCCAAGGTGGCCCCCCATGACTGACGTGCTCCCCGTGGCACTGGCCGCCCTGTGGGGCGCCCTGACCGGCGCCCTGCTCCCGAGAGCCGCGTACCGCTTCACCACCCCCCAGGGCACTCCGTGGCGCACGACGTGCGAGGCGGACCACCCCCTGACCGGCTGGCTGGGCGCGGCCCCGTGCCGTCGGTGCCCCCGCACGACAGCGCCGGCCCTTCCCGCGGTCACGGCGGTGGTGTGCGCCCTGCTGGCCCTGGCGACGGGCCCCCGCCCGGAACTGCCGGCCTGGCTGGCCCTGGCCCCGGTGGCGACCCTCCTGACCGCGGTGGACCTGCGAGTCCACCGCCTCCCGGACCCCCTGACCCTCCCGCTCACCCCCGCGGTACTGGCGCTGCTGGCCCTGGCGGCACAGCTCCCCGACCACACCGGCAGCTACCGCACGGCCCTCTACGGAGCCCTGACCCTGGCCGTCGCCTACCTGGCCCTCCATCTGCTGAACCCCTCCGGCATGGGCTTCGGGGACGTGAAACTGGCCCCGGCGCTGGGCGCGTCCCTCGGCTGGTACGGCTGGCCGACCCTGATGCTCGGCACCTGCGCCACCTTCATGACAGGGGCCCTGTACGGCCTGGCCCTGCTCCTCACCCGCCGGGCCACCCGCAAGTCGGCCATCCCCTTCGGCCCGTTCCTGCTGACCGGCACGCTGCTGGGCGTTCTGGTGGGCGCGTACACGTCCTGATCGCCCACACGGCCTGAAGTCGGGTGATCCAAGACGCTGGCGTAGGCTGACTGGGTCCGCCCACCCGTCTCCCGCCCCACCCTGTTTCGAGCGCTACGCGCACTGTCCTTCCTTGATTAACCCTTGACGAAAGGGACGCCCGGTGACCGAGAAGGCCGAACTCGCTTCTTTGGATGTCGCAGCCGTGCTGGACCGAGCCGCAGCGGGCGGACGCATCACGCCCGAGGAAGCGCTCGTCCTCTACCGCGACGCCCCCCTGCACGCGCTCGGCGCGGCCGCCGACGCCGTGCGCCGCCGCAAGTACGCGGGCACCGAGCACATCGCCACGTACATCATCGAGCGCAACATCAACTACACGAACGTGTGCGTCACGGCGTGCAAGTTCTGCGCCTTCTACGCGGCCCCCAAGGACACCAAGAAGGGCTGGTCCCGCGACCTGGACGACATCCTGCGCCGCTGCGCGGAGACGGTCGAACTGGGCGGCACCCAGATCATGTTCCAGGGCGGACACCACCCGGACTACGGCGTCGAGTACTACGAGTCGCACTTCAAGGCGATCAAGGACGCGTTCCCCCAGCTGGTCATCCACTCCCTCGGCGCGTCCGAGGTCGAGCACATGGCCAGGATCTCCAAGGTCTCGGTGGAGGAGGCCATCACCCGCATCCACCAGGCGGGCCTGGACTCCTTCGCAGGCGCTGGCGCCGAACTCCTCCCGGCCCGGCCCCGCAAGGCGATCGCCCCGCTGAAGGAGAGCGGCGAGCGCTGGCTGGAGATCATGGAGACGGCGCACAACCTGGGCGTGGAGTCGACGTCCACCATGCTGATGGGCACGGGCGAGACGAACGCCGAGCGCATCGAGCACCTGCGCATGATCCGGGACGTGCAGGACCGCACGGGTGGCTTCCGGGCCTTCATCCCGTACACCTACCAGCCCGAGAACAACCACCTGAAGGGCCGCACGCAGGCGACGCTCTTCGAGTACCTGCGCATGATCGCGATCGCGCGTCTGTTCATGGACAACGTCCAGCACATCCAGGGCTCGTGGCTGACCACGGGCAAGGAGGTGGGTCAGCTCTCGCTGCACTACGGCGCGGACGACCTGGGCTCGATCATGCTGGAGGAGAACGTGGTCTCCTCGGCCGGCGCCAAGCACCGCAGCAACCGCCTGGAGATCATCGACCTGATCCGCAAGGCGGGCCGCACGCCCGCGCAGCGGGCGACCACCTACGAGCACCTGGTGGTCCACGACGACCCGGCGAACGACCCGGTCGACGACAGGGTGGTCTCCCACATCTCCTCGACCGCGATCGAGGGCGGCACGGCCCACCCCGAACTGAAGCTGATCGCCTCCAACTAGCCGCAAAGTGCTGACACTTCACGTAGCCGAGAACTCCCCGGAGACGTCGGTCCTGGTCGACGGGGCGACGGTGGCAGCCGTGGCCCCGTACGAAAGGCTGACGGCAGCCGCCCCGCAGGCCAGGGTCCGCCGCTGGCCCGGCATCCTCCTGCCGGGCCTGCTGAACCCGTACGCCCCGGAACTCTTGGAGTCGACCTACCACCCGGACCCGCGTGAGGCCGACGCCCTGGGCACGGAACCGATCACCGGCGAGCGGGCGGCGGAGATCTTCCGCAAGAATCCGGCGGCCCTGGGTGCGAGCGCCCGCAGGGGCGTACAGCGCATGCTGGCGCACGGCACGGTGGCGGTGGCCGGAGAGTTCCGCTCCAGGGCGGTGGCGGACGTAGTGCGCAGAGCGGCCCTGGCAGTAGGCCAACGCCCACCC
>NZ_MUNH01000351.1:0-2901 GCF_002154615.1 Streptomyces recifensis | reverse complement strand
CGACCAGCGCGGCGGCCGGCAGGGTCAGCGCCCAGGCGGCGAACATCCGGGTCGCGGTGGACCAGCGGACCACTCCGCCCTTGCGGCCGAGGCCCGCGCCCATCACCGAGCCGGAGACGACGTGGGTGGTGGAGAGGGAGAAGCCGAGGTGCGAGGAGGCCAGGATCGCGGTCGCGGCGCTGGTCTGCGCGGCGAAGCCCTGACGGGGCTCCAGGTCGGTCAGGCCCTTGCCCATGGTGCGGATGATGCGCCAGCCGCCGATGTAGGTGCCGAGCGCGATGGCCAGGCCGGCGGAGAGGATCACCCAGGTGGGAGGGTTGGAACCGGGGGAGAGGGCACCGCCCGCGATCAGGGCGAGGGTGATGATGCCCATGGTCTTCTGCGCGTCGTTGGTGCCGTGCGCCAGCGAGACCAGGCCGGCCGAGGCGATCTGGCCGGCGCGGTAGCCCTTGCGGGTCACCGGGGTGTCGCCGTCCCGGCCGATGCCGTAGGAGAGGCGGGTGGCGACCATCGTGGCGAGACCCGCCACGATCGGCGCGGCCACCGCCGGAAGCAGGACCTTGGTCACCAGCACCTCGCCGTGGACGGCGCCGAAGCCCGCCGAGGCGACGGTGGCACCGACGAGGCCGCCCATCAGGGCGTGCGAGGAGCTGGAGGGCAGGCCCACCAGCCAGGTCAGCAGGTTCCAGAGGATCGCGCCGGTCAGGGCCGCGAAGATGACCTCGGGACGGATGCCGGTCTCGTCGACGAGACCCTTGGAGATCGTGTTGGCGACCTCCACGGAGAGGAAAGCGCCCACCAGGTTGAGCGCGGCGGACATGGCCACCGCGACCTTGGGCTTGAGAGCGCCGGTCGAGATGGTGGTGGCCATCGCGTTGGCGGTGTCGTGGAAACCGTTCGTGAAATCGAACGCGAGTGCGGTTATCACCACTATCGCGAGGATCAGCGAGAAGCTTTCCATTTACCCAGGCAATCGTTCGAAGTCGTTGGCGGGATGAACGTAGGCAACCTGGGTGAACGGAAGGTGAACTGGGCCGGGCGCCTTGGTGCCGGAAGCGGCAGCCCGGATTCCGGGGGCTTCGGGAGGCCTTGCGGGGCCTGTTCAGTGCCCGCGTGCGAAGGCCCGCAGCCGGGTGGCGGAGCCGCGGAAGAGATCCTGGTCACCCGGCAGGTCTCCCTTGGTGCCGCGCTGCCAGAAGGTCCAGTACCGCCACCCGCCGGGCAGCCTGCCGGGCCCGGCGGAACCGTGGCTCGCGATCCACAGCGCGTGGTCGGCGGCGAAGTCGCGGCTGTTGCCGGTGCAGGCGGTCCACCAGTTGGCGGTGGTGTAGATGACCGGGCGGCGGCCGGTCTCCCGGCGCGTCTCGTCGCTGAAGGACCTGATCCAGCGCACCATCCGCGTCCGGCTCAGCCCGTAGCACTTGTGGTGCTTGTCGTACGGGTTGTACTCGATGTCCAGTGCGGGCGGCAGCGTCACCCCGTCCGCCCGCCAGTCGCCGCCGTGCCGGACGAAGTACGCGGCCTGCGCGGCACCGGAGGAACGATCGGGCAGGGCGAAGTGGTACGCGCCCCGGACCAGGCCGGCCCGGCGGGCGCCGTTGTACTGGCCGGTGAAGTAGGGGTTGCGGTAGGCCGTGGCCTCGGTCGCCTTGATGTACGCGAACCGGGCGCCCTCGGCGCGTGCCGCGTACCAGTCGACCCTCCTCTGGTGCGAGGACACGTCGTGGCCCTTGGGCTGGGTCCTGCGCGGCTCCGGCCTCGCGGCCGGCGGGGCGTGGGCGGCGGTGAGGGTCCCGGTGAGGGCCAGGGCCGAGAGGGCCGCCACGAGGACGCCCGCGCGGCGACGGGTTGAGGAGCGGTCACGGGCCATGCGGTCCCCCGGCGAGACGTGGTCCAGCGGCAAGAGGGATCAGTGAAGGCCGGAGGATCGGAAGAAGTGTGACTATTTCTTGCGTTTCCCATCGGTTTCGCCCGTTCGGTGGCGCGTGGAGGGGGCCGAAGCGGGCACACGGCCGGCCGCCTCCTGGCAGGATCGCGGCATGGCGGAACAGCGGCGGGACGCGGACGGCGACGAGGCGCGGGCCTGGGACGAGCTGGTGGCCACCGCCCGGCGCACCGTCGCCGACGGGCTGGTCGTCGGCACCTCCGGGAACGTCTCCGTACGGGTGGGCGACACCGTGCTGGTCACCCCCTCGGGCGTGCCCTACGACCGGCTCACCCCGGCCGACGTCACCGGCGTCGACCTCTCCGGCCGTCAGGTGCTCGGGTCGCTGGTGCCGACCAGCGAACTCCCCATGCACCTCGCGGTGTACCGCACCACCGGCGCCCGCGCGATCGTCCACACCCACGCCGTGCACGCCACCGCCGTCTCCACCCTGGTCACCGAGCTGCCCGCCATCCACTACCTGACCGGCGCCCTGGGCGGCCCCGTACGGGTCGCCCCCTACGCCCCCTACGGCACCCCCGAACTCGCCGCCCATGTGCTTTGGGCCCTGGAGGACCGCTCCGGCTGCCTACTGCGCAACCACGGCACGCTCACCCACGGGGACACCCTGGACCGCGCCTACGACCGCACCGCCCAGCTGGAGTGGATGTGCCGCGTCTGGCTCACGGCGTCCTCCGTGCCGGGGCTGAGCCCGTCGCTGCTGTCGGAGACCGAACTGGCGGAGGCGGGAGAGCGGCTGCGGGGGTACGGGCAGCGCTGAGCGCGGGGGCTCCACTGGCCGGGAGGCGCGCGTCCCGTGACACTGGACGCGTGCGCAAAGTCCACGTAGTCGCCGCCGCGATCGGTGCCGTGCTGGCCGCGGGCGCCGCGTCCGTGGCCGTCGGAAGGCTCGCCAGCGGTGCCGCGCTGAAGCTGCCGTCCGGCCGCCCGCTGCCCACCGAACCCCGGCTCACCGT
>NZ_MUNH01000350.1:0-6245 GCF_002154615.1 Streptomyces recifensis | reverse complement strand
GTCGGCCCGCGACCACCCCGACACCCTGGCCCTGCCGGCCGAGCGCAGGCAGGCCGCGCACGCCCTGATCGGCGGCCTCCAGGACCAGCTCGGCACACTGACCGATCTGGGCCTCGGCTACCTCGCCACCGGGCGCGCGACCTCGACCCTCTCCAGCGGCGAGCTGCAACGGCTGCACATGGCCACCCAGCTCCGCAGCGGCCTGTTCGGCGTGCTGTACGTGCTGGACGAGCCCTCGGCCGGGTTGCACGCCGAACAGGCCGCTGCGGAGCTGGGTGGCCATGTGCAGCCGTTGCAGCTCGCCGCTGGAGAGGGTCGAGGTCGCGCGCCCGGTGGCGAGGTAGCCGAGGCCCAGATCGGTCAGTGTGCCGAGCTGGTCCTGGAGGCCGCCGATCAGGGCGTGCGCGGCCTGCCTGCGCTCGGCCGGCAGGGCCAGGGTGTCGGGGTGGTCGCGGGCCGACTCCAGGAAGGCCGCGAGCTGGCTGAGCGGCATGGATGTGGCCACCGAGATGTCCTGCCCGGCGATGGTCACCGCCAGCGCCTCCGGGTTCAGCCGTTTGCCGTGGCAGGTCGGGCAGATCTCCTCGGACATGAACGACGCGGCCTTGGCCCGCAGATGCGCCGCCTTGGAGGTGGCGAACGTGTGCATCACCCACTTGCGGGGGCTCATGTATGTGCCCTGGTACGAGCGCTGCACCCGGTGCGCGTCACGGACCGGGTGCACGGTGACCGTCGGCTGCTCGTCCGTGGTCAGCAGCCACTCGCGCCGGGCGGCGGGCAGCTCGCGGAAGGGGACGTCGATGTCGATGCCCAGCTCGGCGAGGATGTCCCGGTAGTTCTTGCCCTGCCAGGCGCCCGGCCAGGCCGCGATCGCGCCCTCCCGGATGCTCAGGGAGTCGTCGCCCACGAGCTTGCTCTCGTCGACGCTGTGCAGCCGCCCGAGGCCGGAACAGGTGGGGCAGGCGCCCACGGCGGTGTTCGGCGAGAAGCTGTCCGAGTCCAGCGGCGCGGCGTCGCGCGGGAACGTTCCGGCGAGGTCCTCCGGGGTCCGTCCGGCCGGGTAGGTGCCGGCGCGGGAGTACAGCATGCGCAGCACGTTCGAGACCCGGCTGACGGTGCCCACCGTCGAACGGGTGCTGCCCCCGCTGTGCTGCTGGCGCAGCGCCACGGCGGGCGGCAGACCGGTGATCGAGCCGACCCTGGGGGCCGCGCCCTGATCGATCAGCCGTCTGGCGTACGGCGCTACGGATTCCAGGTAGCGCTGCTGGGCCTCGGCGTAGATGGTGGCGAATGCGAGCGACGATTTGCCGGACCCCGACACTCCGGTGAAGGCCACGACCTGGTCACGGGGTACGTCCACATCGACATGCCGCAGATTGTGTTCGTCGGCACCACGGACCCTGATCAGCCCGTCCTGACCGGGGTCCGGGGGAGTGGCGGGCGTCGGTGCGGGCGTCTGCCGTGGGGGTGGAGCCATGGGCAAAACCTAGCCTGACCGGCCGGTCCGTGCCGCGACCGCCTGGTGATCGGGTGAGCCCGTGATGGTCTCGCGGGGCTGGTTGCGCCACTCAGTTCCATGGCCATACGGTTCGAACGCCGTTGATCTGTAAAGGAATTGACGCTCGAAATGAAGGGCGGCAATGCGATGACCAATGCCTTTTTACCCTTTCCTGGTTGCCATGGAGCGCGGAGACAAATGAAGAGCGAAAGAACCACGGGGAACGCCGCCCGAAAGCCTGCCGCACGGCACCGGCTGTTCGTTCTGGCCGCGGCGGGCGCGCTGACGGCGGGAGCCCTGACCGGCCTGGTGCCCGCCACCGCGCAGGCCGCCACCCCCGCGCCTTCGGGGCCCGGGGCGCGCCAGCACGACTTCGCGGCCGCGGCAGCCAAGTACCACGTACCCGCCCAGGTGTTGCTCGCCGTCTCCTACCAGGAGTCCGGGTGGGACGATCACGCCGGCCAGGTGAGCACCAGCGGTGGCTACGGCCCGATGCACCTCACCGACGTCACCCCCGCGATGCTGGCCTCCGGCGCGGCCGGAGCGGTCGGCCGGGCCGACCTCGCCGACCTGGCGAAGGACCCCGCACTGCACACCCTGCGCGCGGCCGCCGAGCTCACCGGGCTGTCCCCGGCGGAGCTGCGCGAGGACCCCGCCGCCAACATCGCGGGCGGCGCCGCGCTGCTCGCCTCCTACCAGAAGTCCGTGCGCGGCACCCTCTCGGCCGGCCCCGGCCGGTGGTACGGCGCGGTGGCCCGCTACAGCGGCTCCGGCGGGCAGCGCACCGCCACGGCGTTCGCCGACCGGGTGTTCACCACCCTCCGCACCGGCGCCGCCCGCACCACCTCCGACGGGCAGCGCGTGTCGATGGCCGCCGACGGCAACGTGCGTCCCGCCAAGGGGAAGTGGGCCGGTGCCGCGACGGCCACCGCCACCGAGTGCCCGTCCGACGTCACCTGTACGTTCGTACCGGCGGCCGCGTCCAACGGCCAGGTCTCCAACCGGCCCGCCAACGGTGTCCGGATCGACACGATCGTCATTCACGACACCGAGTCGTCCTACCAGTCCGCCATCTCCACGTTCCAGAACCCGGGCGGCAGTTCCGCGCACTACGTGATGCGGTCCTCGGACGGCGCGGTGACCCAGATGGTGCCGACCAAGGACGTCGCGTACCACGCGGGCAACTACTCGACGAACCTGCACTCCGTCGGCATCGAGCACGAGGGCTACGCCGCGCACGGCGCCACCTGGTACACCGAGGCCCAGTACCAGGCGACGGCGTCCCTGGTGCGCTACCTCGCCGGCCGCTTCGGCATACCCCTGGACCGGGAGCACATCCTCGGTCACGACGACGTGGCGGGCCCCAGCTCCGGCCTGATCGCCGGCATGCACTGGGACCCGGGCACCGCCTGGGACTGGGAGCACTTCATGAGCCTGCTCGGGGCTCCGGTGACCGGGGAGCACGGGGTCGGCCCGGTGGGCTCGGCGGTGACGATCGCGCCCGGCTTCGCCGGCAACCAGCAGACCGTGCAGATCTGCCCCGGCGACGACCCCACCGGCGCCACCCCCTCCTGCGTCCGTCAGGAGCAGGCCGCCGACTTCGTCCCTCTGCGCACCGCGCCCAGCGCCACCGCGCCGCTCTTCGGTGACCAGGCCATCCACAAGGGCGCCTCGGGCACCGACCGGATCAGCGACTGGGGCTCCACCGCGCAGGCGGGCCAGCAGTTCGTGGTGGCCGACACGGACGGCGACTGGACCGCCATCTGGTACAGCGGCACCAAGGTCTGGTTCTTCAACCCGGCCGGCGCCAACACCACTCCCGCGCCCGGCGTCACCCTGGTCTCCGCCGCGGGCGCCAACCCGGTCGCGGTCTACGGCTCCAGCTACCCCGACCCGTCCGAGTACCCGACGGGGCTCTCCCCCTCCACCCAGGCGGCGCTCAGCTACTACACCGTCCCCGCCGGTCAGGCGTACGTCGCCACGCGTCCGCCGGTCAACACCGACGACTACTTCTCCTCCGGTGCGGTCGTGGTCGGTGCCAAGAAGATGTACACGATCCAGTACAACCACAGGGTCGCCCTGGTCTATGCCTCGGCGGTGACCGCCACCGGAGTCTGAACCCGGCCCAGCCGCTGACGCCGGGCACGTGAGGTGCCCCGCGGGCGGTACCGGCTCAGCGGCTGGGCGCGGCCCGCCTCCTGGGGGAGGCAACCGGGCCGGAAGTGAACGCAGAGTCCCCCGACGCCCCGTCGGCCGACGTGCTCGCCGTGGTGCCCCGCCTGGCCCAGCTGAGCAACGCCGTCAACCACGGCCGTCTCCCGGAGCGCGGCCGAGGCGGCCGGGCCGGCGCAGGACCGCCCGGCGGTCGGGGTCCTGATGACCCTTCACATGGCGGACCGTCCGCGGCGGATCGGGGAGATCGCGGAACGGATGCAGGTGGTGGGCCCGCACGTCACCCGCCAGGTCCGGTCCCTCGAACACCGCGGTCCGGTCCACCGGGTCTCCGACCCCCACGACCGCCGCGCCGGCCTCATCGAGCCGACGCGGGAAGGGGCCGCGTCGGCGAATCGCTGCGCGAGCTCGCTGGTGGGGTGGTTCTCCGAGGCGATCGCGGGGTGGACGGACGAGGAACGGGCCGATCTGGGGCGGTTGGAGGAGTAGGGAGCACGCGCCGGCTCTCCGGGGGCCCTCCGTGGCAGGATTCCTGTATGCCGAATGTTGTCGTGTCGCCCGAGGTGTCCATCGAGTACGAGAGCTTCGGCGACCCGGCGAACCCACCCGTCCTGCTCGTGATGGGTCTCGGTGCGCAGCTGCTCGCCTGGCACGAGGACTTCTGCCGGGCGCTGGCGGACCGTGGCCGGTACGTGATCCGCTACGACAACCGCGACTGCGGACTGTCCACCAAATTCGACGAGCACCCCGTCGACATGGGCGAGTTCATGGCCGCCGTCAGCTCGGGTGACATCCCCACCGCCCTCACGATGGTTCCCTACCGGCTCCGCGACATGGCCGACGACGGACTCGGCCTGCTCACCGCGCTCGGCATCGAACGCGCCCATGTGGTCGGCAGCTCGATGGGCGGGATGATCGCCCAGACGATGGCCCTCTCCTCCCCGGAACGGGTGCTGACCTTGACGTCGATGATGTCCTCGACCGGCGAGACCGAATACGGCCGGTCCACCCCCGAGGCTCAGGCGACCGTGTCCAGCCCGAAACCGGCGGACCGCGAGGGATACGTCAGGGCGGCGGAGAAGGAGCTGGTGTGGGCCTCCAAGCGCTACGGCGACGCCGCCGCGCAGCGTGAGCTGGCCGCCGCGAGCTACGACCGCTCGTACTGCCCCGCGGGAGTCGGCAGGCAACTCGGCGCGATGATCCTCAGCGGTTCACGCGCGGACGCCCTCCGTGAACTGCGGGTGCCCACGCTCGTGATCCATGGCCTGGACGACACGCTGATCGACCCCAGCGGCGGAAAGCGCACCGCGGAGCTCGTGCCCGGTGCGGAACTCCTGCTGATCCCCGACATGGGCCACGACCGCCCCCGAGAACTCTGGCCGAAGCTCATCGACGCGGTGGTCTCCCACACCGACCGGCTCGTCGGTGAGGGCCCGGCGCCGTACCCGGGGTCCTAGTCGAGGAGGAGGCCCAGGTTCCGCCGCTGGGGCGAGCGGGCCGGCCAGTCGTGTGCGTCGCCGGTCGTGCGGGCGCCGCCGGTACGGTGGCCACGTCGTTCGTCAGGCACGCCGTGGACCACACCGTCAGGAGGAGTCGGTGCCGAACCCGCAATCGCTCGGTCCCGAGGAGAAACTCGCCGAGGCGAAGAGGCTGTCGGGCCTCCCGCGTATCGTCGTGATCTGCGGCTCCACCCGCTTCATGACCGAGATGAACGAGGCCGATGTGCGGGAGACCGCGGCCGGAAGGATTGTCGTCAAGCCGGGCTGTGACATGAAGTCGCCGCATGAACTCTGGTCCGACCCCGCCGAGGCCGGGGCGCTGAAGGTTCGACTCGACGACCTGCACCGGGCGAAGATCCGGCTCGCTGACGAGGTGCTCGTGGTCGGCGGCTACATCGGAGAAAGCACCCGGGCCGAAATCGCCTACGCCCGGTCGCTGGGCAGGCCCGTGCGGTTCACGCACCCCGGCGCCGAAGCACTGGCCGCGACTGTGGAGTCTTGATCGGTGCCGAGTCTGTTGATTGGCTGGTCGGCATGACTGATCTCGGACCCGTTGCCTGGCCGCCCGCACCGATCAGGACCGAGCGACTCGTGCTGCGTGAGCCCGAGGCAGGGGACCGGGCGGCGTTCATCGAGCTGTACGCCTCGCCGGAGGTGCATACGTATCTCGGCGGCCCCCGGCCGCGTGACGAACTCGAGCGCGAGATGGCCGAGGTGCCCGGTCTGCGGCCCGGGAGTTTCGTCGTCGCCCTCGACGGGGCGATGATCGGGCACATCATGTTCAGGAGGCCGGTTGAGCACCGTTGCCCCGTTGCCGAGGGCAAGGTCGATCTCGGCTACCTGTTCCTGCCGCGGGCGTGGGGATTCGGGTACGCCGCCGAGGCCTGCGCGGCGGCGCTCGACTGGCTCGACGGTGCCCTGCCCGGCGAGCCCGTGGTGCTCGCCACCCAGACCGCCAACGCCGGCTCGATGCGCCTCGCGGCCAAGCTCGGGTTCACCGAAGTGGAGCGGTTCCGTGCCTGGGACGCCGATCAGTGGCTCGGCCGGCGGGCCCCGCGGCCGAGCCACTGATCGGC
>NZ_MUNH01000349.1:0-13930 GCF_002154615.1 Streptomyces recifensis | reverse complement strand
ACGTGCAGCGCCCGGGCGCTCCGCCGTCACGGCCCTCGGCCGACACGGTGGATCTCGGGCGCGTCACCGGTTCCGGCGCGAGTCTGGAGGCGTGGCCGGCGGCGAAGCGAGGCCAGACGAGGAGTGGTCATGGACAGGGTGTGGCTGGTGACCGGCGCGAGCAGCGGCTTCGGCCGGGCGATCAGCGAGGCGGCGCTGGCCGCCGGCGACGTCGTGGTGGGCGCGGCCCGGCGGACCGAGGCGCTGCAGGACCTGGTGGCCGCCCGGCCCGGCCGGATGGAGGCGCTGCGTCTGGACGTCACCGACACGGGCGCGGCCGAGACGGTGGTACGGGATGTGGTGGCCCGGCACGGGCACATCGACGTCCTGGTCAACAACGCCGGCTGGACGCACGTCGGCGCCGTCGAGGAGACGACCGACCAGGAGCTGCGCCGCCTGTTCGACGTGCACGTCCTCGGGCCCGCCGCGCTCGTCCGCGCGGTCCTGCCGCACATGCGCGAGCGACGCTCGGGCGCGATCGTGCAGATGAGCAGCATGGGCGGACAGACGTCCTTTGCGGGCTTCGGCGGGTACAGCGCGGCGAAGTTCGCCCTGGAGGGGCTCTCGGAGGCGCTCGCCGACGAGGTCGCCGAGTACGGCATCAGGGTGCTGATCGTCGAACCGGGCGCGTTCCGGACCTCGGTGTTCGCGGCGAGCAGGGCCGGCGCCAGCCCGGACAGCGGCGTGTACGAGAAGGTGGCCCGCAGCCGCGCATGGGTGTCCGGGGGCGACGGCACCCAGCCCGGCGACCCCGCGAAGGCGGCAGCGCTCATCCTCGCCGCCCTGGACGCGGACGACGCCCCGCTGCGGCTGCCCCTGGGCGAGGACGCGGTCACGGGTGTGCTCGAACACCTCGACGACATCCGCGGCGACATCGCCGCCTGGGAGGAGCGCGCCCGCGCCACCGCCATCGGTTACTGACAGCCGGGCATTCCCGACGCCGCCCGGCGTCGCCGGAGCCTCACAGGGAGCGAACGCCCGGGAGGCGCCCCGCAGTTCGGGCCGGACGCGCCGGACGCGGCCGGCAGCCGACGGCTTCCCCGTCACCGACGAGCTGCTCGCCCGGCTCTCCCTGCTCCAGTACGACCACATCAACTCCCCGGGCGGGTATGCCTCCACCCGGCCTGCGGCGGCTGCGCATCCCGCACAGCGACGACAAGACAGACGACGGCGAGGACGAGTAGCCACAGGTGGGGCAGGACACGCGAGCCGCGTCGGCCGGGCTCAGACGGGACGTCCTCGCATCGGCAGCCGACCTGGGTCAGGACTCTTCGCCCACGCCCTTCTGACCGCCACCGCACGCGAGGGTGGCAGCACCTGGCTTACGAGCGGAATGTCTCCGCGGGTGCGGCGTCGGATGGTGCTGCCGGACCGTACCAGTGCTGTAGCGCCCGGTGAAGCCCGTCGGCGTGGCCGTGATCCGCAGTGCGGAGCCAGGCAGTGTGCCCGTCCGGCCGCAGGAGGATGGCATGGAGTTCAGGATGGTCGGGGCATGCCGCGGTGACGAGGTCGACTCGGTCTGTCCATCCTGCGGCCGACGCGAGGATGGTGCTTCCTCCGGTCAGGTCGAGCAGCAGGCCGCGTCCCGAGGCGAGCGGCTCGGCCAGGCGCGTACGGCCGTCTCCCGTGGTCAGGGCGAGGTTGGGCGCCAGGCGGCCCAGCCAGGGATGGTCGGCGTCGGGACACATCTGGTAACGCGTGTCCAGTCCAGTGATGGTCTCGGCGAAGGCGCGGTTTCCCGAAGGGTGGTCGGCGAGGCGGGTCAGGAGGTCGGTGAGCGGCCGGAGCCGATCGTCGGCCTCGCCGAGCAGCACCTGGGCCCGTGTGTTGGCCAGCACCTGCGCACCAGCGGTGTGGCGTTCGGCGTGATAGCTGTCGAGCACATGGGCCGGTGCGGTGCCGCGGACGGTGGCCGCCAGCTTCCAGCCGAGGTTGAAAGCGTCGTCCAGGGCGACATTGACGCCGATCGCCCCGGCCGGCGGGTGGATGTGCGCGGCGTCCCCGGCCAGGACGACCCTGCCCCGGACATACTCGGCCGCCTGCCGGGCGGCGTTGCCGAACCGGGTCAGCCAGCGTGCGGCGCGCAGCCCGACGTGGCGGCCGAGCGCGTCGTCCACAGCGGTTTGGAGCTGGTCCAGGGTGACCGGGGTGTCCTTGTCCGCTGGGGGTTGCCGGTCGGAGGTGATGATCCTGACGTAGCCAGGGCGGGGTATGACGAATACAGAACCACCGGGGCCGGTGGTCACGCCGAACGACAACGCCTCCGGGTCGGCGAGCTCCACGTCGCCGAGCAAGGAGAAACGGGTCGCCTCGGTACCGGGGAAGTCGATGTCGGCCTGTTTACGGACGGTGCTGCGGCCGCCGTCACAACCGACCAGGTACGCGGCCCGGACGCGATACTCACCGTCGTCGGCGGCGACAGTGGCGGTGACGGATTCGGGATCCTGTTCCAAGGCGAGCAGTTCGTGTCCGCGCCGGATGTCAGCTCCCCGGCCGAGAGCGTGCTCCTCAAGGATTTCCTCGACCCTGGTCTGCGGGATGCCCAGCGAGTACGGATGGTCGGTATGCGTGCCCGCCAGGGTGAGTGTCACCGGCAGGCCGGAGAAGGCGGCGTGGGGCACTTGCCAGCCCTCCCCGACAAGCCTCTCAGCAAGACCGCGCCGCGCCAGCAGGTCCAGGGCGCGGGCGTTGAGGTTGAAGCCCCGGCAGAAGTCCGGCCGCTGCGCGTGGCGTTCGACAACGACGGTGTCGACGCCGGCAAGCCGGAGCTCACTGGCGAGCAACAGCCCGGCCGGACCCGCTCCCACGATCAACACGTCGGTCATCGACTGCTCCCTTTCCCGTCTGAAGGGGCGGACCAGGTCCATCCCTGTTCGGTTTGTTCGACCTCGGGCCAGAACAGGCTGCCGTCGCGGATCTCGGCGATGGTCCGCCGCGTCCAGGTCAACTCGGCCTCCCAGGCGTGCAGCGCGCACTCGACTTCGATCATGAACAACCGGGGCACCGCACCAGAGCCGACCGTGTCGGCCAGCACCCTGTTCGTCTCATCGATGCGCTGGGCCAGATGCCCCGCCCGTTCGCCCAGTGCCTCTGCCGCCCTGTCCGGACCGAGTGCGCCCAGGTAGGACACTGCGGCCATGAACTTGGGGTATTCCGCGACGGGTGTGCGGAGCAGTTCGTCGATCCAGCGAACGAATTCGCTTCGGCCCAGCTCGGTTGTCGCGTACACGGTGCGCTCCGGTCGCCGGCCGTCACGCGCCGTCTCCACCGGCTCGATCCAGCCGTGCCGAACCAACGCCTCGACTGTGTCGTACAGCGATCCAGAGTTGACTTTGAAGCTGCTGTCCTTGTGCCGCTCACGCAGGGTGGACGCCAACTCGTACGGGTGCCTCGGCTGTTCTTGCAACAGGCCCAGCACGGCCAACGCCAGCGTGTTGGAGATCTTCCGCTTCGCCATCTACATCACCGAACCCTAATAGTCGGAAGCGACTATACGGAATCGGTTACTGACGGCAAGTGGGCAGCTCTGGTGGGCACCGCCGGCTCCCCCCGTGTGGGCCGTGGCGTGGGTGAGTCTCAGGGGTACTCGGCGCCCATGGCGAAGCCGCACTTTCCTGGGCGAAAAGACCACCCCAGCGACCGCCGGGCGCCAGCACCGGACGAAGTCGGGCCGGGGCCGGAGGTTCAGCGGCGGGAGCCGGAAGGCCCGTCGAAGCTGCCGAAGGAGTCATGGCGTGCCGTACTCAAGGGCAGCCTGCGCGAGTTCAAGGACGACGAACTCACCGACCGGGCGGCAGCGCTGACCTATTACGGGGTGCTTGCCCTGTTTCCGGCGCTGCTGGCACTGGTCTCCCTGCTCGGCCTCACCGGCAAGTCGACCACGGACAAGGTGCTGAACAACATCAAACAGCTCGCTCCCGGCTCGGTGCGCGACATACTGACGGGCGCGGTGGAGCAGCTGCAGGGCAATGCCGGAATCGGCTCGCTGCTGGCTCTGGTGGGTCTGGTGCTGGCGGTGTGGTCGGCGTCCGGGTATGTGGCGGCGTTCATCCGCGCCGCGAACGCGGTCTACGACATGCCCGAGGGGCGCCCGGTGTGGAAGATCCTGCCCGTGAGGTTGGGCGTGACGGTCGTGCTTCTGGTCCTGGCCGTGGTCGGTGCGGTGATCGTGGTGTTCACCGGAGGCCTGGCCCGTCAGGCCGGGACGGCGCTGGGGCTGGGGGACACGGCGCTGATGGTGTGGTCGATCGCGAAGTGGCCGGTGCTGGTCGTTTTGGTCACCTTGATGATCGCGATTCTGTACTGGGCGAGCCCGAACGCGAAGGTGAAGGGCTTCAACTGGGTCACGCCGGGCAGTTTCCTCGCTCTGGTCCTCTGGATGATCGCCTCCGCCGGCTTCGCGGTCTACGTCGCCGACTTCGCTTCCTACAACAAGACCTACGGCACGATGGCGGGCGTCATCGTCTTCCTGGTGTGGCTGTGGATCACCAACCTGGCAATCCTGCTGGGCCTGGAGTTCGATGCGGAGGCCGCCCGCCAGCGGGCCATCGCCGGCGGCCACCCCCCGGAAGCCGAGCCCTACACCCAGCCGCGCGACACCCGTAAGTGGGACGAACAGGACCGGCGCCGCCTGGACGGCGGGTGACAGCCACACCCGATCTCGGGTGCGGACCGGTGATCGTTCACCGCCGCCGTCGCGCCGACGTGGCCGCTGGCCGGCGCCCTGTGTGCGGTCCCCGCCGCGGCGGTGGCCCTCGAACGGGTGCAACGCGGCGCCCACTACCCCAGCGACGTCACCGCCGGCGCCGTCATCGGCCTGGCCGCCGCCTGGCTCACCCGGCGCGTTCCGCGCCTGCTGCTCCACTACTGGCCGTAGAACCGGCGGACCGCACCCCACTTGCCTCCGCCTCGGGAAGACCGGGCGTTCCGTGTGTGGGCGGCCGAAAAGGTGGTCCACAGGGCGGGGGAGTGGCCGGTCGGCTCGGGCAGCATCCGGAAGCGTGAGGGTGGAACGGTCGGCGAGCCGGACGGCGAGGATCAGGCCGTGGCAGGTCTGGCCGGCGGTGCGGTGCCGGGCGCCGAACCGGTGGGTGAGCGCGACGAGGTCAGCTGTGGAGCAAATCGTCGCGACCGAAGACGGGGCAGGCGCTCGTAGAGCGGATTGGGGCGGTGTGCTGGACGGGGTGGTCAGTTGAGACCGTCAGCCGTCGGTCCCCGGCCGATCGACGCGGTAGAGGTAGTGGGTCCGGTCATCGACCGGGTTGTCCGGCTGCAGGTCTCCGACGCCGATCCGACGCAGCCCTGCTCGCTCAAGCGCCCGCCACGAAGGCTGATTGGCTGCCACCACCGGGACGAGAATGCAAGGAGCGGCCGGGTGTTCGACCCAGGTGCGCACGACGACCGAGTGAAGCATCGCTGTCCCGATGCCCTGGCCGGTTTCGCGCGGATCGCCGATCAGGTAGTCGATGGTCATCGCGCCGCCAGGTACGTGGGCGATGGCCTCCAGCGCAGCCGCGTAGTCGGGGTAGTCGCACAGGCGTGAACGTTGTACGAGACCGACCGGGCGACCTTCCAGGGACGCGAGAAGGTCCTCCGAGGGCTCCTCACCTCGGGCGGCGGGACCGAAGTCACGGGCCACCGCTTCCACGGTGGTCTCGTGGTTCCACCAACGCTGCACATGGGGCTGCTGGAGCCACCTCCGCAACAGCGGGAAGTCCTGCTCCTCGATCCGGCGCCACGTGATCTCCATGAGGCCGCTCCCGGAATGTCGACGACTCCTCGCAGGCTAAGTGCTGCGCGGACCAGCCCTCAGGCCACTGCCAACTCAAACGCTCAATCTGCCAAGTGAAGTGCTCAGTCACAGTTGTGACTCAGCATGCTAGTTAGCCGTTGAGAGCCGCAGTTGGCCACATCACCATGTTGAGCCCCGCCTTCGGCCGCTACCACGAGCGCCGAGAGCGACCCCGGACTTGGAAGTTAGGCTCGCCACGGACCGGGCGGTGCGGCCGGAAGCCGGGGTGGTGGTTTCTTGCGTGACACATGGTCAGCGACCAAGAGTTTCCGGTCACTGGCCATGCGGGCACAGTCGCTGAACGAGGTGAGGGGGAGGCCGCCTCCGCACCAGATGTTGGGGCCTCCAGACGCCCAAGCGGGCGGCACGCACGTTCAATCGTCAGCCGCATTCTGACCGGCCTCGGCGTCACCAACCGGGTCCACGCCGCCCTCCTGGGCCGCGACGCGGGCGTCACCCTCTGAGATCCGCCCCGCGAGGACTGCGCCGACGGGTGAGCGCAGGATCTCGCACGTATGAGGCCGTCGGCCCGTACCGGCTGCGGTGAGTTGAGCCGGCGGACACTTCGGCGCATGTAGACCTGGAGGCTTGGTCTCGCTGGCTGGCCAATGCCCGTCTCCGCTCCCGGCTCGCGCGGCCTCGCGGTAGCCCTGTCTGGTCACAGTTTCGGGCCGCGGCAATTGTGTTGCGCTGATCGGCTGATTGCGCCGTTGCTAGTGGGTGTGTGGCACGTGTCTGCCCGGCTGCGGCCGGGCGGGACGGCAAGCTGCTGTGCAGGCGGCATATGCCGCGAAGACGCGAGAAAGGACGCGCCGCATGCGCTCGATTCGTTTGGTGATGCGAGGAACAGGTCTGGCGGCCGCTGCAGGCATGCTGATGCTGGGTGGTGCCGGTGGTGCCTTTGCGGACAGCGATGCACACGGCGTCGCGGTGAACTCTCCCGGTGTGCTGTCGGGCAATGTGGTCCAGATCCCGGTGGATGTCCCGATCAACATCTGCGGCAACACCGTCAATGTCATCGGCGCGCTCAACCCCGCCTTCGGCAACGTTTGCGTCAACGGAGGGCACCAGAAGGGCCACTCGCCCAGGCCGGAGTACGGCGAGTACGGCGAGAAGTAGACCGGCAGCACCCTGCCCCAGCGGCGAGGCACATCCGCCTTCGGGGCGTAACTGCCGCCGCGGGCGGCCGCGGCGGCCACACGGCTGCCCGCGCTGGGTCGTGGGCGATTCCGGCCCCCGAGGCGGCCGGAGAGCTTCGGCGTGTGGAATGACCTGACGCCTGCTGATCCTCATCTGTGCCTGCTGAGCTGTCGCGGCCTCCCGTGCATTCCTGACAGCACCCGTCACGCGGTCTGCTGCGGTCAGGCGCCACTGCGGCCGGTGCGCACTCGCTCACTCCGTCAGGAGCGCGTCCAGGTCCGGGATCGCCAGCTCGGCCCAGATCACCTTGCCATGCGGGGTGTACCGGGTGCCCCAGCGCTCGGCGAGCTGGGAGATCAGGAACAGGCCCCGGCCGCCCTCGTCGGTCGTCGCGGCGTACCGCAGATGCGGCGAGGTGCTGCTGCCGTCGGCCACCTCGCAGATCAGCGTGCGGTCGTGGATCAGCCGCACATGGATCGGATCGGAGCCGTAGCGGATGGCGTTGGTGATCAGCTCGCTGAGGACGAGTTCCATGCCGAAGCCCAGCTCGGACAGGCCCCACTCCTCGAGTGTGTCGGACACGGCCAGACGCATGCCCGACACGGCCGCCGGGTCCCGCGGCACGTCCCAGTCGGCCACTCGCTCGGCCGGCAGGGCGCGGGTGCGCGCGATGAGCAGCGCGATGTCGTCCTTGGGACGCTCGGGCAGCAACTCGTCCAGCACCGCCTGACAGCTCTCCTCCGGCGTCCGGTCGGGGTGTCCGGCCAGGGCCAGACGCAGCAGCTCCATGCCCTCGTCCAGGTCCCGTGCGCGGTCCTCGATGAGGCCGTCGGTGTACAGCACGAGCTGGCTGCCCTCGGCCAGCTCCAGCTCGGCCGTCTGGAACGGCAGACCGCCGACGCCCAACGGCGGCCCGGCCGGGACGTCGAGGAAGGCGACACCGCCGTCCGGCGCGACGAGCGCGGGCACCAGATGCCCGGCCCGGGCCATGACGCAACGGCGCGTCACTGGGTCGTAGATCGCGTACAGACACGTGGCGCCCACGATCTCCTCGGCTGTCTCCGGGCAGGCCTCGTCCTGGTCGATGCGGCCGACCAGCTCGTCCAGATGGCTGAGCAGCTCGTCCGGCGGCAGGTCCAGAGCGGAGAAGTTCTGCACCGCCGTCCGCAGTCGCCCCATCGTCGCCGCCGCGTGCAGACCGTGACCGACGACGTCGCCGACGGACAGCGCCACCCGGCTGCCGGGCAGCGGGATCACGTCGAACCAGTCACCGCTCACGCCCGACTGGGCGGGCAGATAGCGGTAGCAGACGTCGAGGGCGCTCTGCTCGGGCAGGACCTGGGGCAGCAGCCTGCGTTGAAGAGTGACCGCCAGCGTGTGCTCGCGGGTGTACCGGCGGGCGTTGTCAATGCTGACCGCGGCCCGGGCCACCAGCTCCTCCGCCAGGGACAGCTCCTCCTCGTCGAAGGGTTCCCGTTTGGAGCGCCAGAAGTTGGCCATGCCCAGCAACACACCACGGGCCTGGATCGGGGCGGCGATCATCGAGTGGATGCCGTAGTCCAGGACCCGCCGGGTCCGGTCCGGGTCCTGGACCAGCCAGCCCTCCGCGGTCGACAGGTCGGGCACCAGCTCCGAGCGGCCGGAGCCGTAGCCGCGCGCCTGCGGTGTGGACGGCAGGAAGTCGATCAGCCGGCCCTGTTCGTACAGCGGATGGTCGTCCTGGATGCCGCTGACGGCGACGCGCCGCACCTCCGTCGCGGTGGGCAGCGGTTCCTCGCCCTGCAGCACGGCGTCGGCCAGGTCCACGGTGACGAAGTCGGCGAACCGCGGCACGGCGACCTGCGCCAGCTCGCCGGCCGTGCGGACCACGTCGAGGGTGGTGCCGATGCCGAGGCCCGCGTCGTACAGCAGCTCCAGCCGCTCCCGGATGACGTCCGCCCGCCCGGACACCGCCTGCAGCTCGGTGGAGTCGCGCAACGTCACCACCGTCCCCCCAGTCCCGCCGGCGCCGTCCGTGGGCCGCTGGTTCACCGCCAGCAGCCGTCCCCCGGCGAAGTGCACCTCGTCGCTGGCCTCGCGCCCGGAGACGAACAGCTCCACCGTGGCGGGGTCGAGGACCGACAGCTCCCGCACGTCGTGCCCTTCGACTTCGGCGGGCAGCTCCAGCAGGCGCCGTGCCTCGTCGTTGGCGAGCAGCAGCCGCCCGTCGTCACCTACGATGAGCACCCCCTCCCGCACCGAGTGCAGCACGGTGTCGTGGTGCTCATACATCCGCGTCATCTCGTCGGGGGCCAGGCTGTGGGTCTGGCGTCGCAGCCTCCTGCCCACCAGGGCGGTACCGCCGGTCGACACCACGAGTGCCCCGGCGCCGGCGGCCAGGATGATCGGCAGCTGCCGGTCCACCTGGCTGGTCACGTTTCTCACCTTCAGCCCCGCGGAGACCAGGGCGATCACCCGGCCGTTGGCGTCGTCGACGGGGACGGTCGTCTGCACCTCGTTGCCGAGCGGGCCGTGGACGCTCTCCGTGTAGACCTTCCCGGCCAGCGACGGACCGATCCTCCCCACGAACCGCTGGCCGATCTTGCTCGGAATGGGGTGCGTGTAGCGGATGCCCTTGGTGTCCATGACCACGATGAAGTCGACGCCCGCGGTCTTGCGGCCTGCCTCGGTGAGCGGCTGTAGTTCCTTCGACGGGTCGGGGGAGTGCAGCGCCTGCACGAGCCCGGGGGAGTGCGCGAAGGTCTGCGCCACGGCTATGGACCGTCGCTTGGCCTCCACGCTGCTGTCGTGTTCCGACTGCAGGACGAGAGCGATGACGCCGCAGACGACGAGCAGGACCACCAGTACCACCTGCACCAGGAGTACCTGCCCGGCGACGCTGCGCGGGCTCAGGCCGACCACGGCATGCCGTGCCACACGCCTGAGTCGGGAGAATTGGTCCGACATGCGGCATTTGTAGCACCGGTACATGTCTGTGACTACGTCGGTCCATGAGATGGACGCAAGTTTTGCTCCCCCCTGAACCCTGGTGACTCTCTGCTGCCACATGAACCGCGCCAGTATTCCTCCCGTGCTGGTGCCGCTACGGAACGCGCCCGGAGTGGACGGGCGGCTCGTATGCCGACATCGGGCGAGGCGACGTTGTTCTTCGTTCTGTGCGTCGCCCCCCGGGCCGGCTGGGAGCTGGGTGTACGCGGCTGTGGAGCCGGTCCCTGAGCCGGTGGCCATCCCTACTGCGGCTTGACGCCTCGCCCTAGACCTGGCGGGCCAGGACCGCAGCTCAGCGTTCCGAAGACTGCGGAGTTTCCGCGACGAAGGCTATGCGGATACGTGGCTCAGGCACGTCCATCGGCGCCGGCCTATGCCCGGTGGCGACCTTCGTTCGTCGCGTGACGCGCTGGGCATGATTGTCTAGTGACAACCATTGTCCTGGGACCTGGAAGAAGAAGGAGGAGCGTGCATCCGGTGTGGGCTTCCAGTCATGCGGCGCGTGCACTCGCGGCCCCCGCGAAGACCTTGTGGGTCATCAGGCTGTGGGGCGACTTCGACGCTCACTCCATCCACGTCGTCGAACGGGTCACCTACGAGTTGCTGCAGTGCAGCGTCGCGCCCGTGGTCTTCGACCTGGGTCAGGTCGCCTTCGCCAACACGGCGCTGCTGAACCACCTGATCGCGCTTCGGCTGCACCGCCGCGTCGGCCTCGTCGGAGCCGACCGTCTGATGCGACTGATGGTCGAGGTGAGCGGGGCCGCGCTCCCTGTTTTCCCCGACCTGGACGCAGCCCTCGCCGCCCTGTCGGCGGACGAGGCGCCCTAGGCATGACCGTCGGCAGGAACCGGGCACGCCGTGATGGGAGTGGCGCGGCGGCCACTCTCAAGCATTGCGGCACCAACTGATGCCCGCGGGAGGCCTCTGCCACTGCGCGCGAGGCCTTGTACGCGGAGGTGCCGATGTTGTTGGTGGTGTCACTGACGCTGAAGTTGATCAGTCCGCCGCAGGCAAGGAGACGCCTGCATCCGAGGTGCCGGATGTATCCCGGGCATCGACCAGTGGGAGGAGCGCGGAATCCCAAAACAGAACCTGCTGCGCGCGCGGGCAGCCCAGCCGCCGCGGCCTTGACTTCGGGCGGCTGGCCGCCAGGCGATGCCGGCCGCGTCGTCGATGCCGGTGTTCATACCGAAGTCGCCCCCTGAAGGCCGATTCTTGAAACCGGCCTCAGTCAGGGGCAGCGTCGTTCGGGCCGGTGGGTTGCCCTTCGAGCTGGTGCGCGGCCAGGTCTTCCGCTACCGCCCGGTTGACGGCGACCGCGGTGAGAAAGCGTGCTCTCGCGTCCGGATCGAGCGTGGCTGCTTTTCGTTGGATCTCCTCGTTAGCCGCCCGCAACAACCGGAGTTGGAGAACTCGCTCCCCGAGGCAGTCGCGGTCGGGGTAGGGACAGTGCGACGGTGGGCAGACAACGGGACCGGGCGGTTCCTCGAGGTGCCGGTCTTTCGGGGGAGCCGGGCGTTGCCCCCATCCCGAACACTCGGCCCCTGCCACTGTCGTGGACCCTCGGAGGACTGCGCCTTTTGGGCTATCAACCCCCTTAAGGGGGCGCCCAGCATGAACATCACCACCGTCATGAGCAGTACGTCCACACCCATCACACCGCGCGGCGACATGGATCACGACGCCCTTCCCTCACTGGGCGCCGCCGCCGAAACTCTGCCAGCTCACGTCACCGACTTGACGTGGGACCTGCGCCATACGCTCTTCATGGACGTCGCTGGCCACCACCTGCTCTTCGGCTCTGCCGCCCCCGACGGAGCCGACGGCCGGACGACCGTGACGAGTCTGCGCCAGCAGCCGCGACGCCTCCTGCTCCTGGCCGCCGGCGTGTACCCCGACCGCGGCCGTCGTTCGGGGGGTCAGTCGGCCAGCGCTCGGTCGAGGGCTTCGTGGCAGTCGATAATGGTGTCGAGGCCGACGAGTTGCAGGGTGCGCAGCACCCCACCTGCCGGGCCTGCCAGGCGGAGCCAGCCGCCGACCTCGGTGAGGGCGCGGTGGGCGGCGATGAGGATGTTGATGCCCGTGGAGTCCATGAAGGCCACTTGGTGCAGGTCCACGACTACGCGGGGGCGGGGCGCGCCGGTGAGGTCCAGGGCCTGGGTGAGCGTGTCACCGGTGTGATGGTCGATCTCTCCGGCCACGGTCAGGACGTGGATGCCATCGGTGGTGGTGGCCACGATGGACAGCTGCTCCGGCTGCACAGCCTTCTTGATGTCCGCCACTTCTTCCTCAGCCATGTCGGTGATCCTGGCACAGCCAGGTCTTCATCCGGAATCCGCTGTCCCGGATGTGTCGGGCGATGCCCGGATGAGACGCAGACAACAAAAGGAGATCGTGTGTCACATTCACGGGCGCGGGCAAGCGCGCGAAGGTGGACGGGGTATCGAAGGTGGCCGCGATGGAAGCAGTGCCTGTGGGCGAGAACGACACGATGCCTGGAGTGCGGGCCCTGCAGGCCGCCGTGGCCCTGGACGGAGACGGCGCGGTCATTGCCCAGGCCCGTGATCTGGCCGCCGACTTCCTGGCCCGCGTACAGGCCGACCACGGGATTCCCGTCTCGCAACGTGCGATGCATGTGACCCAGCTGGTGGTCAGCGAGCTGGTCACCAACGCCATCAAGTACGCTCCCGGCCCGGTGCTGCTCAATGTGCGGATCGCCGACGACACGGTCGAGGTCGCGGTGTGGGACTCCGACCCGGTGCTGCCCGTCGCCCGCGCCGCGGACGTCGGCCGGGTGGGCCAGCACGGCCTGGAGATCGTCATGGCCGTCTGCCAGAGCTTCGAAGCACAGCGGGAGCCGGTCGGCAAACGCATCACCGCCCGCGTCGCCCTGCTGGACGACCCAGGCGGCGCCGTCGCCGGCCAGCGCCCCCTGTAGCGACGGGACGGCGCACATGAGGCAGGGGCCATTTACGCCGTCTCCTGATGTTATGTCAGTCCCACGCGTTGAAGAACTCCGCCCAACGGGGGGATGCCGTGGAAGCGGATCTCACGCCACTCGCCCTGCGTCAGCACCGAGGTGTCCACGTCGGAGAGCGGTCTGGCGAGTCGTCCGCTGCTCAGGACCGTGAAGCCCGCGTTGATAAAGGCTGAACCACATGAGCGCCGGGCACTGGAACTCGCCTCACCGCAGCTTCGCGCCCACCCCGACCGCCATCGCATGGTCCCGAAGGTCTGACTCTCCGTAACAGCTCCACGGCACCAGCGGTCGGTGACGAGGCTATGTCGAAGGAGCGCGAGTCAGCGTGTGTGATGGGTGATCAAGTCGTGATGGTCGTCGGCGTGCATCTTCATAAAGGTGCTGGTCTCGCGATCATCTCCGTCCCCCTGTGACACTCCTGTCGGGTCGCACGCTGATCGAAGTGACCCCTGGGCGGGGTCATGGGGTGCCCAGCCTCCGGGGGGAGTCATACGGGCGCCTCTGGGGCAGGCCTGGGTTCCCCTGTAACCGGGCCTGCCCTTGCTCACCCTGTCCAAATCGTCCGGCACGCGGCACCGCTGGGCGGGACTGTGACGCGCGGGGGGCTGTCGAGGGCCGACGCGCTCGGCCGCAGTACCGGCCGGCCGGGCACCTGCGGCCACTGTGGGGGGCGGGGCCGTGGAAGTGCAAGCGTTGTGGTGATCGGGGTGTGTATGCAGGATCTGCTGGCCAACCGCTATCAGTTGCAGGAACGACTGGGGGGCGGGGCGATGGGGGAGGTGTGGCGGGCCGCCGACCAGCTCCTGGAACGCCCCGTGGCCATCAAGCTGCTGTTCGCGCAGGCGGCCGCGGAGGCCGAGCGCTTCCGCTTGGAGGCACAGACCGCGGGTCGGCTCAACCACCCCAACGTCGTGGGCATGTACGACTTCGGCTCGCACCATGACCAGTTCTACCTCGTCATGGAACTCGTCGACGGCTGGACTCTCGCACAG
>NZ_MUNH01000348.1:0-15686 GCF_002154615.1 Streptomyces recifensis | reverse complement strand
CCGGGGCCGGGGCGCCGGCCGCTCCGGCCACCGTGATCTGCACGCCCTGGTCGGCCAGGGCCTGGAGTTCGGTGGCGGCACGGTCGTCGTGGGCCGGTGGCTCGTCGGTGACCAGGCGGGTGATCGCCTCGGTGGGCACCGTACGGAACATGGTGTCCGTGCCCAGCTTGGTGTGGTCGGCGAGGACCACGACCTCGGAGGCGGCCTGGACCAGGGCCCGGTCCACGGAGGCCGACAGCATGTTGGACGTGGACAGCCCGCGCTCGGCGGTCAGGCCGCTCCCGGAGAGGAACGCCTTGGAGACGCGCAGACCCTGGAGGGACTGCTCGGCGCCGGAGCCGACCAGGGCGTAGTTGGAGCCCCGGAGGGTGCCGCCGGTCATGACCACCTCCACCCGGTTGGCATGGGCCAGCGCCTGCGCCACCAGCAGGGAGTTGGTGACCACGGTCAGACCCGGTACCCGGGCCAGTCTGCGGGCCAGCTCCTGGGTGGTCGTACCGGCGCCGACCACGATGGCCTCGCCCTCTTCGACCAGCCCTGCGGCGACGTCGGCGATGGCCGTCTTCTCCGCTGTCGCGAGATGGGATTTCTGCGGAAAGCCGGATTCTCGCGTGAATCCACCCGGCAGTACCGCACCGCCATGCCGGCGGTCGAGGAGTCCTTCTGCCTCCAGCGCGCGCACGTCCCGCCGTACGGTCACTTCGGAGGTCTGGACGACGCGGGCGAGTTCACGGAGCGACACGGCCCCGTTCGCTCGCACCATTTCGAGGATCAGTTGACGACGTTCTGCAGCGAACACGGAACTGACAGTAACCCCAACGACCGTCTGCTTTCAGCAGTTTGCGCCGAATAGCAGAAGTTGTTCGCAACCGGACCCCGGAAGTGATATAGGGACCTACCGGCCGACTATGCCTCTCGCATGGGCCGCCCGGCCCCCGCCCCTCAGCCCGCGCCGCCCGTCTTGCGGGTCTGCAACTGCCGGGCCACCTCGGCGATCGAGCCGGACAGCGACGGGTAGACCGTGAACGCCTTGGCGATCTGCTCGACCGTCAGATTGTTGTCGACCGCGATCGAGATGGGGTGGATGAGTTCCGAGGCGCGCGGCGCGACGACCACGCCGCCGACCACGATCCCGGTGCCCGGCCGGCAGAAGATCTTGACGAAGCCGTCCCGGATGCCCTGCATCTTCGCGCGGGGGTTGCGCAGCAGCGGCAGCTTCACCACCCGCGCGTCGATCTTGCCCGCGTCCACGTCCGCCTGGGTGTAGCCGACGGTGGCGATCTCGGGGTCGGTGAAGACGTTGGAGGAGACCGTCTTGAGGTCGAGCGGGGCAACCGCGTCGCCGAGGAAGTGGTAGACCGCGATCCGGCCCTGCATCGCCGCCACGGAGGCCAGCGCGAAGACGCCGGTCACGTCACCGGCCGCGTACACGCCGGGCGCGCTGGTGCGGGAGACCTTGTCGGTCCAGATGTGCCCGGAGTCGCGCAGCTTGACCCCGGCCTCCTCCAGGCCCAGGCCCGCGCTGTTCGGGATCGCGCCGACCGCCATCAGGCAGTGCGTACCGGTGATCACGCGGCCGTCGGCGAGGGTGACCTCGACCCGGTCGCCGACCCGCTTGGCGGACTGGGCGCGGGAGCGGGCCATCACGTTCATGCCCCGGCGGCGGAAGACGTCCTCCAGCACGGCGGCGGCGTCCGGGTCCTCGCCGGGCAGCACGCGGTCGCGCGAGGAGACCAGGGTGACCTTGGAGCCGAGCGCCTGGTAGGCACCGGCGAACTCGGCGCCGGTGACGCCGGAGCCGACCACGATCAGCTCTTCGGGCAGCTCGGTGAGGTCGTAGACCTGGGTCCAGTTCAGGATGCGCTCGCCGTCCGGCTGGGCGTCGGGCAGCTCGCGCGGGTGGCCGCCGGTGGCGATGAGCACGGCGTCGGCGGTGAGGGTCTCCTCGGTGCCGTCGGCGGCGGTGACGACGACCTTGCGGGAGCCGTCGAGGGCCTGCATGCCCTCCAGGCGGCCCCGGCCGCGCATGACGCGGGCACCGGCGCGGGTGACGGAGGCGGTGATGTCGTGGGACTGGGCGAGCGCGAGCCGCTTCACCCGACGGTTGACCTTGCCGAGGTCCACGCCGACCACGCGGGCCGCCTGCTCGATGTGCGGGGTGTCGTCGGCGACGATGATGCCCAGCTCCTCGTAGGAGGAGTCGAAGGTGGTCATCACCTCGGCCGTGGCGATGAGGGTCTTCGACGGCACGCAGTCGGTCAGCACCGACGCTCCGCCCAGACCGTCGCAGTCCACGACGGTCACCTCCGCGCCGAGCTGGGCGGCCGTCAGCGCCGCCTCGTATCCGCCGGGTCCGCCACCGATGATCACGATCCGAGTCACGTACCCCATTGTCCCGCACCCGGCCGGAAGCGGGCGCGCCGGGGGCACAAGCGCCGATACGGGCTGGTGGGAGCGGAGTTTTCACAGCGCCGGGAGGGCTCACAAGGCGCTGACGGCACCCTCGGTCGAGCGTGCGCAGCCGTTTTGCCCAGCCTTTGTCGAAATCGGCATGACAACGATCGCATTCCTGTGGGCTCTGTCATCTACGCGCGTAGGAGAACACCGGCTACCCTCGTCCGCGTGAACGCATCTCTCCTTCCGGACGACCGCCAGGGCGACCCGCACGCCGCCGCCGACGCCGCCGCCGCGCGCCTGCGCGAACTCACCGGCGCCGAGACCCACGACGTCGCCCTCGTGATGGGCTCCGGCTGGGCGCCGGCCGTGGACGCCCTGGGCGAGCCCGACGCCGAGTTCCAGGTCACCGAGCTGCCCGGTTTCCCGCCGCCGGCCGTCGAGGGGCACGGCGGCAAGATCCGCTCGTACACCTTCGGTGACAAGCGCGCCCTGGTCTTCCTGGGCCGTACCCACTACTACGAGGGCCGTGGCGTCGCCGCCGTCGCGCACGGGGTCCGCACCGCCGTCGCCGCCGGCTGCAAGACCATCGTGCTCACCAACGGCTGCGGCGGCCTGCGCGAGGGCATGCGCCCCGGCCAGCCGGTGCTGATCAGCGACCACCTGAACCTGACGGCCACCTCCCCGATCGTCGGCGCCAACTTCGTCGACCTCACCGACCTGTACTCGCCCCGCCTGCGCGCCCTGTGCAAGGAGATCGACCCCTCCCTGGAGGAGGGCGTGTACGCGCAGTTCCCCGGCCCGCACTACGAGACCCCGGCCGAGATCCGCATGGCCCGCGTGATCGGCGCGGACCTGGTCGGCATGTCCACGGTGCTGGAGGCCATCGCCGCGCGCGAGGCCGGTGCCGAGGTGCTGGGCATCTCCCTGGTCACCAACCTCGCCGCCGGTATGACGGGCGAGCCGCTGAACCACGAGGAGGTCCTCCAGGCGGGCCGCGACTCGGCGGCGCGCATGGGCCAGCTGCTGGGACAGGTGCTGAACCGGCTGTAGCCCGACGGCGGCAGCGGACGGAATCGAGAGAGAGGTTCACCCGAGGTGCAGGACGAAGTGATCGCACGGGCCCAGGCGTGGCTGGCCGAGGACCCCGACCCGGAGACCCGCGAGGAGCTGGCGAAGCTCATCGAGGCCGGGGACACGGCGGAGCTGACCGCCCGGTTCAGCGGCACGCTCCAGTTCGGCACCGCCGGGCTGCGCGGCGAGCTGGGCGCGGGCCCGATGCGGATGAACCGCGCCGTCGTGATCCGCGCGGCCGCCGGTCTCGCCGCGTACCTGAAGGCCAAGGGCGAGACCGGCGGCCTGGTGGTCGTCGGCTACGACGCCCGGCACAAGTCGGCCGACTTCGCGCGGGACACCGCCGCCGTGATCACCGGCGCCGGCCTGCGCGCCGCCGTGCTGCCGCGCCCGCTGCCCACCCCGGTCCTCGCCTTCGCCATACGGCACCTGGGCGCGGTCGCGGGCGTGGAGGTCACGGCCAGCCACAACCCGCCGCGCGACAACGGCTACAAGGTGTACCTCGGCGACGGCTCCCAGATCGTGCCGCCCGCCGACGCGGAGATCGCCGCCGAGATCGCCGCGGTGCGCGCGCTCGCCGACGTGCCCCGGCCCGAGGCGGGCTGGGAGGTGCTGGGCGACGAGGTACTGGACGCGTATCTGGCGCGTACGGACGCGGTGCTGGCCGAGGGGTCGGCCCGTGGCGCCCGCACCGTCTACACAGCGATGCACGGGGTCGGCAAGGACGTGCTGCTCGCGGCGTTCGCGCGGGCCGGGTTCCCGGAGCCGGTGCTGGTGGCCGAACAGGCCGAGCCCGACCCGGACTTCCCGACCGTGGCCTTCCCCAACCCGGAGGAGCCCGGCGCGATGGACCTCGCCTTCGAGCGGGCGACCGTCACCGAGCCGGACCTCGTGATCGCCAACGACCCGGACGCGGACCGCTGCGCGGTGGCCGTGCGCGACGGCGGCGACTGGCGGATGCTGCGCGGTGACGAGGTGGGCGCGCTGCTCGCCGCGCACCTGGTGGGCCGGGGCGTCACGGGCACCTTCGCGGAGTCCATCGTCTCCTCCTCCCTGCTCGGCCGGATCGCCGGGAAGGCCGGGCTCGGCTACGAGGAGACCCTGACGGGCTTCAAGTGGATCGCCCGCGTGGAGGGCCTGCGGTACGGGTACGAGGAGGCGCTCGGCTACTGCGTGGACCCCGAGGGCGTGCGGGACAAGGACGGCATCACGGCGGCCCTGCTCATCACCGAGCTGGCGTCGGAGCTGAAGGAGTCCGGGCGGACCCTGCTCGACCTCCTGGACGACCTCGCCCTGGAGCACGGTCTGCACGCCACGGACCAGCTCTCGGTACGGGTGGAGGACCTGTCGGTCATCGCCGACGCGATGCGCCGCCTGCGTGAGCAGCCGCCCACCGCCCTGGCGGGTCTCACGGTCACCTCGGCGGAGGACCTCACCCGCGGCACCGCCTCCCTACCGCCCACGGACGGCCTGCGCTACGCCCTGGACGGCGCCCGCGTCATCGTCCGCCCGAGCGGCACCGAGCCCAAGCTGAAGTGCTACCTGGAGGTCGTGGTGCCGGTCGCGGACCGCTCCGCCCTCCCGGCGGCCCGTGCGCGGGCGACCGAACTGCTGACGGCGATCAAGCGGGACCTGTCGGAGGCGGCGGGGATCTGACGCGGGACAGCGTCCCCCGAGGTCAAGATCTGCACAAGAGGCTGGTGGCCGGGCCGGGCCCGACCACTAGTGTCCAGGTCATGACCATGAACATGACGCGTCGCAGCCTGATACGGGGCGGTACCGGCCTCGCCGCCGGTGCCGCCGCCGGGCTGGGACTACCCGCCCAGGCGGCGGTGGCCGCGCCCCTGGACAACCCGGCGAACGTGCCGGGCGGGACCGCGCTGATCGACGTCGCCGCCGGTTCCACCCGCTGGCTGGCCGGTGTCGCCAACCAGGACAGCTCGACCACGGTCCAGGGCATCGCCTTCGACTCGGCGGCCGGGCACCTCTACACGCTCCAGGTGGCCGGCGCGAGCCAGGTGGCCTACCTCCGCTCGGGCAGCCAGGTGGCGGTGACGGCGTCCATCGGCGGGGACGACCACGCGGAGTCGGGCGACCTCTGCCTGACCCGGCACGACATCGCCACCGGCGCGGTCAACGGCTACATGTACCTGCTGGGCTTCGGCCACGGGGTCTCCCTCGGCGTGCAGCCCGCGAGCGGGGGCAACCCGGCGTACGTGTGGACCGAGGCGGGGTCCGGGCGGAGCGGGTACGGGCAGGAGTTCGTCCGCTTCCCCTTCGTCACCAAGACGGTGCTGTGGACCAGCCACCCGTCGGTGCAGCGCTTCGGCTCACCGGACCCGGCGGCGACCTCCATGACGCCGTCGGTGGACGTGGACCACAACATCCTGCTGATCCGCTACGCGCTGGGCTCCGACCACTGGTTCGCGGCGTACGACCTGGCCGCGGCGGCGGCCACGGCCGGCACCGGCACCCTCCCGGCCCCCCTGGCCCGCATCCAGCAGCCCCCGCTGTACAAGTACAAGGCCGACGGCACCCCGGACCCCACCACCCCGGCCACCTTCCAGGGCTTCACGTCGTACGGCCAGTACGTCTACATGCTCGACGGCGATCCCCGCACCACGACCCCGTCCAGCACCCTGACCGGCGTCGACAAGTGGGCCATCCACACGACGTCCTTCGACCTCAACGGCACGGCGAACAACCCCACGACGGGCTACATCGCCAGCACCCACTCGGAGGCGGACGCGGCGGCGGACCCCCGCGAACCGGAGGGCATGGCGATCTACACGGGCGCGGGCGCCCCCCGCCTGTGCTTCGGCATCACGAACAACTCGGGCAGCAACAGGCAGTTCGACCTTTATTACAAGGTCTGAAAGCCGGATCGACCGGACTCCTCCGGCCGCCACACGGAACACGGTTCACGGTCCGGGAAGGCGAAAAACGGGCAGAAGCCCCGCCGAAGTATTTCGGCGGGGCTTCTGCGAGTGTATTTATTCGGCTCTTTGCTCAAACCGGGTATCAGGAAATAACTGAGGTCCCCAGAACCGAGCCCCGACGCGGATCCAACAGGTTGACGTCGGCCCTCTCGAATTTATCTTCCAGAGCCTCGAAACCTCGCCTACGGACGTAAGCGGCCTCATTGGCGTAGATCGGGATCAGCCACAGGATGGCGACCTCCTGCTTCCCGTCGAGGAAACTGTCGTATCCCGACGGGTAAGCATAGAGTGGAGCGATAAGCAGGTGGTCCGCCTCGCTTCCCTCCATCCAGGGCCAACCGAGAGCGAGCACGGAACCCGCATCCGCATTCCGCCCGACTGCTTGCCAGTGCGCGACCATGGTCACCGTTTCCAGGTGCCGCTGAAACGCGTACGGAGAGAGCAGAGCGAACTCGTGGGCGCCTTCTCCCACGATCGACGCACCCATCGATACGTAGACCCAGGGCTCCGACGGATCCGTCGGCTCAATGCACCGTACACGAAACTCCGGTAGCACCTCGTCGATGGGGCCGGCATTCCACCGACTGTCCACATGCGGAGTGCCTGCCCAGAATTTGCGCAGATGTCGGTCGAGCACACTCTGACGGCTGCCAATCGATGGCTCCATGGTCATTTCCTCATTCCGAACGCGTTCGCGAGTTTCGTCAGCGCCCCCGACAGCCTGCCCCCTTGACTGCTCTGGCAGGCCCGGCATCGCGTGCCATTGATACCCGCTTTCGCGTATTCACGCCGCTCAGCGTCCGTCATCTTCCACCCGTCATGGAAATAGTAGTGTTCGCCGAGTGGCGGGTCGTGCTCAGGTACGGGCTGGGTCGAAGTTCCCTCCACCTGTACCTCTCCGCAATCCAGGCAACGGGTGCCTGCACCGGCCTTCCTGGCGGCTCGCCCAGCGGGACCGCGAGTCTGAGCCCCGCCGTAGTCACGCTTCCTGTTGTACTTCCTCACCGGCATGGCAGGGCCTTGGCTGTCGGTCACTGTCCCTTCGGAGTCAACCTCAAATCGCGCACCACCGGTCGGACAAGCCGCTGCACTGTCGTTGTGTACGAGGACCTGAATTTCACCGGCCGCCACGTGATACGTGTGCAGGCCCTCGATGCTCAGATCGTAGGTGACACCCTGGGACGTATACGACGCCACCCTGGTGATCTTGGAGTGGCTTCCGTCGCCGTCCTGGAGCTCGTAGCCCGCTTGGAGTTCGCCGGCCTGGGTCCACCTGTTTCGAGTCGCCTCGTAGAACTGGTGGTGCTTCGTTGTGTGGATCGTCTTCACACCGGACTTCGTGGCGACGGCGACATCGACGAAGTCTCGGTCGGTCTTGGTGACGACCACCGACTTGACCTTGTGCTTCTCCTTCTTCGTCTTGCCGGGCTCGGCCGTCAGGACGTAGTCGCCGGGCTTGACCTGGGAGATGGGCTTCACCGTGGCGTTGGCCATGAGGACGCCCGTGCTGCCGGTGAAGCTGTGCGGCGTGCAGCCCTTGCGGCCGAACTTGCTGGCCGCGGCGCCGAAGACGCCGCCTGTCACCGCTCCGACCGCCGTGGCCTTCGCCGCGCCGCTCGCGCTGCAGCCCTCCTCGCTGGACGCACAGGAGATGCCGTAGCCGACCGCGCCTTCCGCGGCTCCGCCCGCCGCGCCCATGGCCGCGCCGTTGAGTACCTTGCCGCCGGCGCCGGCGAGCAGTCGGCCCACCGCGCCGGAGGCCGCGCCACCGGCCGCACCGCCGAGGGCACCGGTCGCGGCACCGATGGCCACCGACCCGAGGAAACCGCCGACGGACTTGGGGCCGTCGCTCATCATGTAGCCGACGCCGTTGGCCGCCGCGCCCGCGAGGGCCGCGCAGCCGACCGCTCCGACACCCCAGGTCGCGGCGGTGCACCCGGCGAAGACCGCCACACCCACCGCGACCGAGACGATCGTCGCGGCGTGCTGCTTGACGAAGTTGCCCGTCGCCTTGGCCGCCGCCTTGACGCCCCGGCCGACCTTCTTCAGGGCCTTCTTGCCCAGATCGGCGGCCTTGGCGGCTACGTGCTTGACCGCCTTGGCGACCTGCCGGGCCCGCTGTTTGACGTGCTGGACGACCTTGTGGGCATAACGTTTGACGGCCTTATAGGTGCGTTTGACGTATCTCTTGACCTTTTTGACGCTGTCGTGGACGTAGTGCACGACCTTGCGTGCCGCCCGGCGGACCTTGTGGACGACCTTCTTGACGGCCTTCTTGATGTGCTTGGCCGCCTTGCGGACCTTCTTGGCGACGGCCTTGACCGCGTGCTTGGTCTTCTTCCAGGCCGACTTGGCCTTGCTCTTGACCTTCTTGGCGACCTTGTGGAACGCCTTCTTCACGAAGCCGAACCAGTGCCCGGTCGGGTCGACGCCCGTCATCGGGTTCTGGTTGGCGTACGCGTAGGCGTTGGCGTTCACCGAGTCCGGCAGCGGATCGTTGCTGACCGTGTCCCGGCTGTTGAACTGGCCGGTCTGCGGCGAGTACCAGCGCGCGGCCATGTTGACCTGGGCGGTCTCGGGGTCGGTCCAGCCGGACTGGTAACCGAGGTTGCCCAGCATCCCCGCCGAGGCGGAGACCTTGCCGAACGGCGTGTAGCTGGCCGAACCGCTCAGCGTCTCCCCGGAGTCGGTGTACTGCGCGACCAGGTCGTCGTGGATGTCGGTCAGCGCGAGCACCGACGACGTACCCGACCTGATGCCCAGCAGCGAACCGTCGGCACTGCGGCTGTACGTCGCCGAGCCGTCGGAGGCCACGTCGTTGCCGTCGCCGCTGTACTGGAAGGAGAAGACGTCCGCGCCGCCTCCGTCCTTGGCCTTCAGGACGCGGTCCAGACCGTCGTAGGTGTACGTCCGGTCGCCCTCGTTGATCACGCGGTTGAAGGCGTCCGCCTTCATCTCGGTCCGGGTCCCGGACTCGTCCGTGATCGAGCTCAGCGTGCCGCGCTTGGTGTACGCGTACGTGCTGTGGCCGTCCGAGGTGAGCCGGTTGCGGGCGTCGTACGTGTACGTGTCGCCTCCGACCCTCGTGCGGTTGCCCGAGGCGTCGTAGCCGTAGACCTCCGTGGTGGTGCCGTTGTTCCAGGACGTCAGCCGGTCCGACCAGTCGTACGCGTACGTGTTGGTGGACGCGCCCGCGACCCCGGTGGTCGTCTTCGACGTGATGTTGTCGTTGTCGTCCCACCCGTAGGTGATGGAGGACAGGACCTTGCCGCCGGGCGAGGTCAGCTTGTCACCGGTGATGCGCTGCAGCGCGTCGTAACTGAACGCGCGCTTGGACTTGCCGGTGCCGTAGTCGACCTGCGTGACGGCGTTGTCGACGTTGTAGGTGTAGGTCGCCCGGGAGCCGGTGACCGCGTCGTCGACCGTCTTCAGGCGGCCGGCGGTGTCGTACCCGTAGGACGACGTGCCCGAGGCGTCCGTGCGGGACGTCATCGCGCCGTCACCGTTGTAGGCGAACGACGAACTGCCCGACGGTCCGGACGCCGTGAGCAGCGCTCCCCGGTCGTCGTAGGTGAAGTGGTCGTCGTCCTCCCCGGCACCTGCGACGGCCGTGACGCGGTCGTCGGCGTCGTAGGCGTAGGTGTGGTCGGCCGTCGCGGCCTCCGCACCCGAACCGGTCTGCTTCACCAGCCGGCTCTTCGTGTCGTACTCGTTGGTGATGGTCACCCCGCCCGGTGACCGCTGCTCGGACACCCGGCCGGCCGCGTCGTACACCGTGGTGTAGGTGCGGTCGGCAGCGGCGGGCTGGTCCGGGGTGGACGGCTCGATGACGGACTCCGGCAGCCCCCACTTGTTGTAGGTGGTGATGAACGGGTTGCCCCGGCCGTCGGTGAACCGGGTGCGGTTGCCCGCGACGTCGTAGCCGAAGGACGTGGTGATCGACTCGGTCGCGGAGACCGGCTCGACCGCCTTGGTCACCAGACCCGTGGGGTCGACGGTGAAGGTGGTGGTGTGGCCCCGGTAGTCGGTCACCGACAGCGGGTTGCCGGCGCGGTCGTAGGTGGAGTTGCTGGTGCGCAGCACCGCGCCGCCCGCGTCCAGTTCGCTGGTGCCGACCAGTTGGCCGAAGCCGTCGTAGGTGTTCTTGGTGCTGGTGTTGTCCGGGTCGGTCGCGGTGAGGACGTCGCCGTCCATGGTGTAGGTGAACTTCGAGGTGTTGCCCGCCCCGTCGGTCACCTCCGTGACGTCGCCGAGGGCGTTGTACTTGTACGACTCCGAGACCCCGGTCGGGCTCACCCGCCGCGAGAGCTCACCGCCCGGCGCGTTGTACTCGTTGATCGCCGTGTACGCCCGCTGTGTGGGCTGGCGGACGATGTCCGTGCTGGTCAGCTCGTTGCCGAGGTAGTCCCAGGTGGACTCCTGGCGCGCACCTCCGGGACTGTTCGACGAGAGCAGGTCGCCATTGGCGTCGTAGACCATCGTCGACCTGCCGCCGCCCGGCTCGGTGACCGAGGCCACGTCGCCGAGCTGGGTGTACGTGTACGACGTGCGGTTGCCCAGCGGGTCGACCTCCGCCGTGACCTGGCCCAGCTTGTTGTACTCGTTCCAGGACGTGGCCGTGATCGGCGTGGAGGCACCCGGCGCGGTGTAGTCGGGCAGCTTGGTGGAGGTCTCCTGGCCCTCCGCGTCATAGGCCGTGGTCGTGACGTTGCCCGACGGATCGGACGTCTCGGTGGTCTCGCCGAAGGTGTTGTAGCCCGTCATCGAGATCGGCCGCAGGGCGGTGGGTGAGCCCCCGTCCTTCTCGGCGTTGACGACCGGCTCGGTGACCGTGGTCTGCTGAGCGGCCTCGTCGTAGGCGTAGTCCGTCGTGTTGCCGAGCTCGTCGGTCGAGGACAGCGGCAGACCCCGCTGGTCCAGCTTCCAGGTGGCCGAGCGCACGGAACTGCCCGCCGCCGGAAGCGTGCCGCCCGCCAGGGCGGACACCTGGGACGCGCTCAGCGCGTCACCGTAGACCTGTACGTCGGCGACGGAGCCCTGCGCGTTCTCGGCGTAGGTGCCGTTGAACAGACGCCGGCCGATCTGGAGCGGGCCGGTGGCCTCCCAGGGTGAGGTGAAGGACGTGGTGGTGCCCGACTGGGCGCCGTTGACGTACAGCTTCAGCGAGGCGGACGCCTGGTCGTACACACCGGTGAGGTGGGTCCAGGTGCCGGTCTTGACCGCGGCGGTGCCGGAATTGGTCCGGACGGTCGCGGCGCCGACGGCGTCCGTGGAGTGGCGGTTGAAGGTCCAGCCGTATGTGGTGGAGTAGTAGAGCTGGAAGCCGCTGTTGAGCTTGCCGTCCTGGGCGAGGAAGGTGCTGTTGGCGGCGGTGGAGCCGAGCTTGACCCAGGCGGAGACGGTGAAGTCGCCGCTGGTGTTGACCGCCGGGCCGTCCGCCTGCCCGTAGGCGGTGGCGGTGCCGTTGAGGACGGCGGAGCCGCCCTTCTCGGTGGACCGGGTGACCGAACTGCCCAGCGTCACCTTGCTGTTGCCGCCGGAGGAGTCCTGGGCGGTGAGGCCACTGGGCTCCGACAGCTTCCAGCGGGCCACGGGAGCGGTGGTGCCGTCGTGCTCCGTGTAGCCGGTGACATTGCCCAGGGCGTCGTAGCGGGTGTCCGTCCGGTCGACGTCCCCGGTGGCCGGGTCCGTCTCGGTCTCCGTCACGACGTTGTCGTCGGGGTCGTAGGACACCTTGGTGCTGCGGTTGACGCCGGTCGGGTCGAGCACGGACGAGGCGACGCGGTCGGCCGCGTCCACCACGAAGGTGGAGGTGGTCCGGCCGTCGTTGGTCACCTGCTTGGTCAGGTTCCCCGCGAGGTCGTAGGTGTTGGCCTCCTCGACGAACTGCTTGCCGCTCGCCGGGTCCTTGCGGGTGACCGAGGCGGACAGGCCGTCGTCGGTGTAGGTGTACGCGGTCACCCAGCCCATGGCGTCGGTGATCGACGCGAGCCGGCCGGCCGGGTCGTACGCCCGTGACTCCTGGACCAGGGTCGTGGGCGCCGACGGGTTGTTCGGGTCGCCGGTGTAGTCGAGCAGGTTGGTGGTGAGCGGCCGCTGCTGGGCGTCGTAGGTGTAGGTGTTGACCGTCCCCAGCGGGTCGGTCTCCTTCACCTTGTTGCCGTAGACGTCGTACTCGAACGACGTGGTGCCGCCGCCGGGGTCCGTCCGCGAGGCGAGCCGGTTGTAGGCGTCGTACGTCATGGACGTCGACCGGGTGGCGTCACCGCCCCGGACGTCGGCCACCGTCTGCGAGAGCACGTTGCCGTCGTCGTCGAAGCCCGTGGTGGTCTTCGCCTGGTGCACCGCGCCGGTGACGCGGTTGGTGACGGCGGGGCTGGTCTCGGTGAGGACCTGGTCGTTCTTGTCGTACGTCTGGGTCGTGGTGAGACCGGACGGCTGGGAGTCGGAGGTCTCCGTGCGGGAGATCTGCCGGCCCAGCTTGTCGTAGGTGTACGTGATCTTCGCGCCGTTGGCGTCGGTGACCGAGGCCAGGTCGCCGGTGGAGAAGTAGGTGTACTTCGTCGTCCGGCCGCCCGGTGTGGTGACCGTGTCCGTCAGGCCGGCCGGTGCCAGGGCTCCGCCGCCCTCGGCGGCCGGGGTGGACGCCGTGGTGTAGGTGGTGGTGGCGGTACGGCCGCCGGGACTGCCGGGGACCGGGGGTCCGGTGACCGACAGCAGGTTGCCGCCGGTGTCGTAGGAGTAGCTGGTGAGGTAGGTGTTGTCCGTGGGGCCCGAGGAACGGCCGTCCCGCTCGGTGAGCAGCAGGTCGTTGCGCGGGTCCATCGTCGGGAAGGCGGTCGTGGCGTCCGGGTAGTACGTGTAGTACTCCGTGGCGCACTTGTCCGCCGTCGTGTCCTGGCAACTGGTCTGCGAGACCGTGTTGCCGCGCACGTCGTAGCCCGTGGTGCTCCGGTTGCCGTTGGCGTCGGTCACGGTGTGCAGGAAGCCGCCCGTGTCGTAGCCGTAGGTCGTCCGGTTGCCCTCGGTGTCGATCGCCGCCAGCAGACGGTTGCCCATCTCCGCGTCGTAGACGTACTTCAGCGTCTTGTCGGTCGGGTCGGTCAGCGTGACCGTGCGCACCGGGGCGACCCCGGACGACGCCTTGTACGCCGACCAGTGCTGCTCGACCTGGTCCTCGGTCAGCGGGTGGCCGTAGCTGGCGACCTCGGCGACGGAGCCGTTGAAGAAGCTCAGGTCACCGGGAGAGGCCTCCCAGGTCTTGGCGAAGCCCGCGCCGACGAACGACCGCGTGTTGCTCTGGTCGCCCGCCGCGCCGGTGAAGTCGGCCTGCTTGGCGCCGTCCAGGTACATCGTCTGGGTGGTGCCGGAGGCCGACAGGACCGCGTGGTGCCAGGTGTTGTCGGTGACGGCGGCCGTGGAGCCGAAGGCGGCGGAGCCGGTGGCGCTCCACCAGTGGCCGTGCAGCTTGCCGTCGGTGCCCACGTACAGCAGCGGGGTCCACGAGCCGGACGGGGTGCCCGCGGGCGCCTGCGACTGGTCGGAGAGGATCACACCGGGGGCACTGGTCTTGAACCACAGCTCGACGGCGCGGTCGCCCGAGCGGTGCCAGGGGGCGTACGGGATCTCGGCGTACGACGACGTGCCGTCGAAGGACGCCGCGGTCACGTCACCGGCGCCGAACGGACCGGCCACGCCCTGCGTGACGGTGTTGTACGTGCCGAATCCGGTGTGCACCTCGTTGGCCGCCTGCTGCGCGCCGAGGGTGTCGGCCAGCCGCCAGTAGCCGGCCGGGACCGAGCCCATCACCGCCGAGCGGTAGACCTGCGAGGAGCCGGTGACCGTGGGCGGGTTGAGCTTCCAGGTACCGCCCTCGGAGTCCGTGGCCTGCTTGACCAGGTCGTCGGTGGTGCCGTAGACGACCGACGCCTCGGTCTTTCCGCCGGGCGTGGTGATCTTGTTCAGCAGACCGGCGGACCGCTTGGCGGCCTGGTACTGCGCGGTGATCACCGAGGGGTCGAGCGGCTCGGAGTAGACGGCGGCCTCGGCCATCTGGCCCGTGTAGTGCCCGAGCTTGTCGTTCGGGTTCATCGAGGGCCAGCCGTCGGTGTTCACACCGGCGCCGAGAGAGAGGTAGGGCTGCTCCCAGTCGTTGATGGTGCCGCTCAGCGAACCCTGGGAGACACCGTCGAGGTACAGCGTCTGGCTGGTGGCCATGCCGGTGAGCACGGCGTTGTGCCACTGCCCGTCGGTGACCGAGGCGCCCGACGTGATCGTCGACATGCATCCCGGCGACATGGCCAGGCAGCCGCGCAGCTTGCCGTCGGTGCCGACGTACACGGCGGGCGTGTTCTTCTTGGTGTTGGCGACCGGGTTGGAGTCGCTCAGCGGCTTGTCGCCGTAGTAGAAGAGGACACCTCCCGCGGTGGTCGTCTTGAACCACAGCGAGACCGTCATGTACGACGGCGTGGCGCCCGGCGCGCTCGGCATCTCCACGTAGGAGGTCGTGCCGTTGAAGCCGGCCGTCTTCTGCGTGGAGCCCGCGAGGACGGAGGCCCCGCCCAGCGTCACGTTGTGGTACAGACCGTTGTAGCGGCCCTGGTTGTTGTCCACCGAGTCCGCGGCGACGGTGGCACCGGACGCCTCACCGAGCCGCCAGTAGGCGTACGGGTCGGCGTCCAGCACCGTGGTGCGGTAGTGGTTGCCGGTGGCGTAGGCGTAGGTGGTGCACTTGGTGGGGGTGCCGGGCGGGCAGACCGAGGTGAGCTGGTCGCCGCTGTAGCCGTAGTTCCAGGTCTGGACCGTGGAGGAGTCCGTCGCGACCGCCGCGTCGGTCGCCACCGAGGCGACGTGCGCCGTGGTGGCGCCGGACGGCGTGACCCAGGTCAGGGCCAGCGAACGCGCCGACTTCTCGTTCTTGATCTTCGTGAGCTGCTTGGAGGTGTTGTAGGTGAACGTCTCCGTGCGGCCCGCGTAGTCCTTGATGCTGGATATCGCCGTCGTGCCCGCCTTGGCGGTGGGCTGGGTGAAGGCGTACTCGGTGAAGTCCTTGTCGGTCAGCGCGTAGCCGCCGGTGGCCGGCTGGAGACGCGCGTACCGGCCGAGGGGGGGCTGGAAGGTGCCGTCGGTGTTGCGGCCGAAGGCGACCTGCTCACCACCGGGGTAGGTGATGATCACGCTGGTGACGGTGCCGGCGGGGTTCTTGACCTCGGCGGCCTTCATGTCGGCGACCGTCGACCAGCCGGCGCCGAAGGCACCGTCGACCCGCGGGTCGATGCT
>NZ_MUNH01000347.1:0-4628 GCF_002154615.1 Streptomyces recifensis | reverse complement strand
CCGATGCCGCCGGCCGCCGCCAATACCTGTACCACCCACAATTCCGTGCGGAGCAGGAGCAGGCCAAGCACGAGCACGTTCTCGACGTCGCCGATGCCCTGCCTGTGGTGCGGCAGGCTGTCGAGGGGCATCTGCACGACCGCGGGCTGACCCGGCACCGGGTCCTGGCCACGGGCGTACGTCTGCTCGACCTGGGTTTCTTCCGCATCGGCAGCGACCGTTACACCGAACTGAACAACAGCTACGGCCTCACCACGCTGCTCCGCGAGCACTCCCGCTGCCACGGGGGTGCGGTCCTGTTCACCTACACCGGCAAGCACGGCAAGGAGATCGTTCAGACCGTCGCCGATCCCGCCGCCTGCCGATGCCTCACCGCGCTGTTGCGGCGCCGGGGCGGTGGTGACCGGCTCCTGGCCTACTGGGAACAGCGCTCCTGGCACACCGTGAACGGCGAGGACGTCAACGCGTACCTCAAGGAACTGGCCGGTCTCGAGGTCACCGCCAAGGACTTCCGTACCTGGCACGCCACCGTCATGGCCGCCGTGGCACTGGCCGTCTCCCACCCCGTCGCACGGAGCGAGAGCGCCCGGCGCCGGGCCATCGCCCGGGCGACGCGCGAGGTGGCCGGGTATCTCGGCAACACGCCCGCGGTCTGCCGTGCCTCCTACATCAGCCCACGGGTGATCGAGTTGTACGAGGAGGGCGTCACGGTCGCCGCCGCTCTGGCTCACCTGGGCGACGAGGGCGCGTACGGCGTCCCCGCCACCCACGGGGCCGTGGAGCGGGCGGTGCTGCGCATGCTCCGCGACGGGGACCCGTCCGAGGGGCTTGAGCGGGATCCGCCTCCGCGTTGACGCCGTGCGGGTAGCCGGCTCGTTCACGCGCTCCGCAGTGCCCGAAGTGGTTTCTTCACAGGCCCGGTGAAGGGGGGTGCGTCGCGGGCCCCAGCCGGTTGTCCGGAGAAGCGGGCATCTTTCGAAAACTCGTGCCGGATGTGTCGTACGGGCCGGGCGGGGCGGGTACCCGAGGCTTCGGCCAACCGGGGGGCTCGGTCCCGACGAGGAGGCTGCGGTGAGTGCGAGTGACGTCCCGCGTGCCGGCACGGCCGGCACGCGGCAGGCCGGCCGGCTCCGGCTGGACCTGCTCGGCATCTATCTCAACGACCATCTGGCGGGGTCCACCGTCGGCACCAACCGGGCCCGCTACCTGGCTCGCGCGACCCGTGGCACCCCGACCGGCGAGGCACTGGAACCTGTCGCGCGTGAGATCGCGCAAGACCGGCGGAGCCTGCTGGACATCATGGCCAGGCTGGGTGTCCCGGCGCGCGGGTACAAGGTCTTGGCGGGTCGCGCGGCCGAGTTGGCGGGGCGGCTCAAGAGCAACGGCAGCCTGGTCCGCCGGTCCCCGCTCACCACGGTCGTCGAGCTCGAGCTGCTGCGGCTCGGCGTCGAGGGGAAGGCGGCCGGCTGGCGGACCCTGCGTCCGCTCGCCGAGACGGACGAGCGCCTCGACCCGCGGCAGCTCGACCAACTGCTCGAACGGGCCGAACGGCAGCTGCGCACGCTCGAGGAGCTCCGCTTCCGGCGGTCACAGGAGGTGTTCCGGGGCCTTGGGTGACCGAGCTGTGCCACGGCGGGGCCTGGCGCCCGCCGTTCCGTAAGAGACACAAGGTGCACCAGAGGAGTGCCGTCATGACTGTTCCCGAGGAGAACCGACCGAAGACGCACACCACCGACGAGGTGGTCATGGAACCGTCGCCCGACCGCGACGCGGAGGCTCGTACCGGCGGAGCGAAGAGCCGCGACCTGCGTGAGGCGATGGACGAGGCGGGGATCGAACGGGACGACTTCGAGGACCGGTAGGCGCGGCCGCTCACCGCGCCGACGAGCTCGGACAAGCAAGGAGGATCCCCCATGGCACACACCAGCGTGCCGGAGGTGCTGGAAGCCATCAAGGACGTCGACTTCCCGGCCGACCGCGATGAGTTGGTCGAAGCGGCGCGGGCGGCGGGCGCCTCGGAGGAGGTGGTCAAGGCACTGCGCGGTATGCCGCCGGAGCAGTACGCGAACCGGGAGGAAGTGGCCAGGTCCGTCCGCGTGGACCCGGCCTCGGACCTCGGACTCACCGCGGCGCAGCGCGCGGAGCAGGCCCGTGCGGGCGGCAAGCCCGGACTGTCCCAGCACCTGCGGGAGGAGCCGAAGACCCCGATCGAGGAGGAACTCGACCGCTGACCGTTCCGTACGTCCGCCGCCGGCGTTCCCTCACACGGCCGATGCCGCGGCACGCACCTGGTCGAGGATGCGCCGGGCGGTGTCGGACAAACGATCCCGTGCGTCACTGGCCTGCCGGTGGTGTGGCCGCCAGGGGCGCGGGTACTCGGGTGCACCCACCGTGCGGGGCGCCCCGCAGGATTGCAGGCCGTCACGGCTCGACGGCTGCGAGGCACCCGGCGTCTCACACCCTCCTGCGAGGCCCCCTATGAGCCGTCTCTTCTCTCCGCTCACGCTCCGCGGCACCACGTTTCCGAACCGGGCCTGGGTGGCCCCCATGTGCCAGTACAGCTCGGTCGACGGCTATCCGCAGGACTGGCATCTGGTCCATCTCGGCTCACTGGCGCGTGGCGGGTCCGGCCTGGTCATGCAGGAGGCCACGGCAGTGGAGCCCGAGGGCCGGATCACCCCCTCCGACGCCGGCATCTGGGAGGACGCGCAGGCCGCCGCGTACAAGCGGATCACCGACTTCGTCCACGAGCAGGGAGCCGTTCCCGGCATCCAGATCTCCCATGCCGGCCGCAAGGCGTCGACGGCACCGCCCTGGGAGGGTGACGCCTACGTCGGACCGGAGGCCGGAGGATGGCAGACGGTCGCACCGTCACCGGTGCCGTTCAACGACTGGCCGGCCCCGCGTGAACTCAGCGCGAACGACATCCGCGCCCTGGTCCGGGCCTTCGCCGAGGCCGCCGCGCGGGCGCTGTCCGCCGGCTTCGAGGTCCTGGAGATCCACGCCGCGCACGGCTATCTGCTGCACCAGTTCCTGTCCCCGCTGTCCAACCACCGCAATGACGAGTACGGAGGCGATCTCGACGGGCGCAGCCGCTTCCTCGTCCAGGTCACCGACGCCGTGCGGGCGCAGTGGCCGGAGGACCGTCCCCTGTTCGTACGCTTCTCCGCCACGGACTGGGCCGACGGCGGCTGGACCCCGGAGGAGACGGTCGAGCTGTCGCGGCATCTGGTGGGCCACGGCGTCGATCTGGTGGACATCACCAGCGGCGGGCTCGTCCACAACGCCCGTATCGAAGTGGAGCCCGGCTACCAGGTGCCCTTCGCCCGAACCGTCCGCGAGGGCGCGGCCCTGCCCGTCTCCGCGGTCGGCCTGATCACCGCACCGGAGCAGGCCGACCAGATCCTCGTGGACCGCTCGGCCGACGCGATCATGCTCGCGCGGGAACTGCTGCGCAACCCGACCTGGCCGCTCCGCGCGGCCTACGTACTCGGTGACGACGTCCCGTGGCCGAAGCAGTACCAGCGCGGCCGCCTACGTCATCGTTGAGGCCGCGGGCGCAAGTTGAGGCCGTGTGCGGGGGTGGACACGTTGACGACGCCCACCCGATCCCGGACCCCGGACCGTCAGGCCGTCACGACCCGGCGCAGGCACGCGACTTGGCCGTAGCCGCCGCGGAATCGACGCCGAAGGCGCACCGGGGCGGTGCGCCCCCACCGGAGTCGGGCGGTCACGTCATCACCCGAGGTGCGCAGCGGCCCGGCAAGCGTCGAGATGCGGTCTCCGACCCGTGCTGGATATCCTTGCGGGGGACCGGGCGGAGCCGCCCGGGGCGTGGCCGTGCAGGCCCCCATCCCGCTCAGCGAAGAGGGCGAATCCCGCAAGCCGCCTTCGCGGCGCTCACACCTCCACGGGAGGGAGTTGCGATGAGGCTCACCCACATGCACACGGTCAGGTTCACCGGAGCGGCTCTGGCCGCCATCCCGCTCGCGCTCGGTGCTCTCACATCCCGGAGCAGCGCCCAGGACGCGTCCCCCAGCCCCTCGGGGACCTTCGGGCCGGGCTGCTCGGCGCTGTCCCAGAAGGCCGACACGGCCAAGGACAAGGTGGTGGACGCCGCGGCCGCCTACCCGCAGCTCAGTCAGCTGGTCTCGGCTGCCGTCCGGGCGCATCTCACCGACACCCTGAACAACAAGTCCGCGGTCACCGTCTTCGCACCGAACAACGACGCCTTCAAGAAGGTGACCACGTCCCAGCTCTCCTCACTGCTCAACAACGAGGGGCAGCTCAAGAAGGTGCTGACCTACCACGTCGTGGACAAGCAGATCACGCCCGATCAGCTGTCCAACGGTTCCTTCACCACGGTGGAGGGCGGCAAGCTGACCACGTCCGGGTCGGGCACCGACTTCAAGGTCAACGGCAAGGCGAACATCGTCTGCGGCAACATCAAGGCGGCGAACGCCACCATCTATGTCGTGGACTCGGTCCTCCAGCCTCCGTCCTGACCTGCCCTCAGGTCCCCCGCTTCACGTGACGAGGCACGGCGCCGCGCCCCTGCGCCCGCCGTGCCTCGTCCCGTCACCGTACGAGGGACTTGATCGGGCCGACGGCACCGTGGATATGGTGGG